>JBGTLS010000664.1:0-3112 GCA_041744015.1 Cryomorpha sp.
GCGTGCTTCTAAAAACCCCATCAGCGTGATTCTTGATTTCGAGTTGGATGAAAATCTGGGTGATGTTAATCTGATCGGCGAGGATATGAGCCGCGTGGTGCTCAATCTGGCCAACAACGCATTCGACGCCATGCGCGAAAAGGCCAAAACAGATGACGGTTACAAAGCTGTACTTACCGTAAAAACCAATCGCGTCGGCGAACACATCCACATCTCCATCGTCGACAACGGCCCCGGTATCCCCGAAGCGATCAGGGACAAAATTCTGCAACCCTTCTTCACCACAAAAAAAGGGACCGATGGCACCGGATTGGGGCTCAGTATTACCAATGATATTGTAAAGGCGCACGGGGGGACCTTGAATATTCAGTCCAAACCCGGGCAAACGGTTTTTGAAATAACGATTTGAGATAGGTGAAAGGATGAAAGTTTTTAGAAAAATCCGCCAAAATCTCCTCGCCCAAAGCCGCGTGACCCGCTACCTCACTTATATCGTATATGCACCACGACTCCAATAAACGATCATAGAAATGACTGAATCACGCCAACTCGCCGCCATTATGTTTGCCGATATCGTCGGTTTTTCAGCACTCATGCAAAGTGATGAAAAGCGCGCGCTTGCCTTAAGGCAAAAGCTAAAACAGGAACTCGAATCGGCTGTGAACACCCACAACGGAACGATCGTGAAGTGGATGGGCGACGGTGTGTTGTGTACCTTCGGGAGCGCCATTCAATCCCTGCACACTGCCATTGCCGTGCAAACACGCATGCAGCAAGAGCCGGTCGTACCGCTGCGCATCGGTATTCATCAGGCCGATGTGATCTTTCACGATGCCGACGTGCATGGCGATGGGGTAAATATCGCATCGCGGCTGGAGTCGATGGCCATTCCGGGCAGCATATTTATCTCTTCGAAAGTGCAGGACGATGTGCGAAGCCAAAGCGATATCAAGACCATTTCGCTTGGCAAGTACCTGCTCAAAAATATGCAGGAGCCGGTGGAGATTTTTGCCGTACGCAATGCCGGACTGGTTGTACCACTCAATAAAAAACTCGAAGGCAAAGGCATCAAATACGTCAGCAACCGCATTTCCATCAAAAAGAGAACACTTCTGCTAAGGTTTTTGCTGGTACTGGCCGTGATGTCTCTGGCTGCATATTTTTTTATCCCGCCATATCTCAACAAGGTCCATGCGCGCAACACCTTGCTGCCTGCCATTCAGGATCTGGCAGAAAATAATTTCTACATGCCTACTTCTGGGTTTGACATGGCTTTGGAAGCAGAAAAACACATTCCGGGAGATTCGGCGCTGATTAAATTGTGGCCGGCCATCGCCGCAGTGGTTTCCATAGAGACCGTTCCGCCCGGTGCTAATGTTTACTGGAAAGATTACGACAAACCTGATGATGAATGGCGACACGCGGGCACCACACCAATCAAAGACTTGAAACTGGCCCGTGGATACCTGCGCATGGAAATCAGAAAAGAAGGATATCAAACCATTGAATACGCAGGCCCCTGGGCCGGGACCATAGGCTCTGATATCGATACACTACAGTTAGATCCAATTCCAAGTTTACCGGAAGGTATGGCCCGCATCCCTGCAAATACAGCCCGAATGTACATCGTGGGCCTTGAGCAGACAGGGGGCAAACAAGTAGGGGAGTTTTTGATCGACAAGTATGAAGTAAGCAACAAGGAATTCAAAGCCTTTGTAGATGCCGGCGGATATACGGACACGAGCTATTGGCAACACCCCTTTTACGCCAGGGGCGTGGAATATTCAGCGGCTGATGCGATGACCGCATTCAAGGATAAAACCGACCAGCCCGGGCCTGCCAACTGGGAAGCCGGCACTTATCCCGATGGCATGGAGAACCACCCCGTAACGGGCATTTCATGGTATGAAGCTGCTGCGTATGCCGTTTTTGCCCAAAAGCAACTCCCTACCGTTTACCATTGGAGTGTGGTGGCGCATACCAACAGGACCGAGTTCATTGTTCCACTCAGCAATTTTAATGGGGTGTCCACCGTACCCGTAGGCAGCCTGAGTGGATACAGCGCATTTGGGGTGTACGATCTGGCGGGAAATGCCCGTGAGTGGTGCATGAATGGGAGTGACATCAAAGGCCAAAATTACATTCTGGGCGGCGGGTGGAATGACCCTACCTACGCATTTAACGACAGTTATACCCAATCTGCCATGGACCGCAGCGTGGCCAATGGTTTACGCTGTATGAAGATTCTTGAAGGAGATACCACTGTGGCTCAGCTCACGGCAAATGTGGCTCCACTGTTTCGTGATTACTCCCTGGAAAAACCAGTAGACGACAAGGCCTTTGCACTCTTTCTCAACCAGTTTATCTATGACAGAACCCCCCTAAATTCCACCATTGAGCAGACGATCAATGGTGAAGGCTGGAAGGCTGAAAAAATAGTTTACGATGCGGGGTACAACAAGGAACGGATGCAAGCCTGGCTCTACCTGCCTGAAAATGCCCAGGGTCCCTTCCAACCCATCCTTTTTTTCCCGGGGTCGAATGTAATCTACTCCACCCAGTATGACCCGCAATACGCACCGCGGCTTCTGGGTTTTGTGATGAAAAGCGGACGCGCGCTGATCGTGCCTATTCTCAAAGGAACACACGAGCGCCATGACGACTTGAAATCAGACCTGCCCGACGAGACCGTTTTTTACAAAGACCACTTGCTTATGTGGGGCAAAGAATTCGGTCGAACCATTGATTACCTGGAAACACGGTCTGATATACAGGCCGATAAGATTGGCTATCTCGGCTGGAGCTGGGGTGGCTATATGGGCGGAATTATTCCGGCGGTGGAAAAACGAATCAAAGCCAGCGTGCTGAATGTGGGCGGTATGGTGATGAACAAGTCGCTGCCCGAAGCCGACCAGCTCAACTACCTGCCGCGCGTCACCCAGCCCACGCTCATGCTCAATGGCAAACACGACATGTTTTTTCCGTTGGAAACATCTCAGAAACCCATGTTTGAATTGCTCGGCACCCCTGACGCGCACAAAAAGCGGATCGTGTACGAAGCGGGCCACCTCGTGCCCCGGCTCGATTTTGTAAAAGAGTCTCTGGCCTGGTA
>JBGTLS010000665.1:0-5181 GCA_041744015.1 Cryomorpha sp.
TGCCCAGCGGAGCTGCTCCAGAGGAATTTAACCGCCATGGCTTATTCCGAATTCTATCCGTCATTCCCTTTCTGTAAATGCCCCCATTTTAATAACTCGGGATGACAAGCACTTTTTTAGTAGTGAGGGGGAGGAAAAATACTGTCATTGGTACGGTCAAAGGTCAAATTCTCAATTCTCAATTAACTCCCCATTCCGCATTCCCAACTCCGCATTCCACATTCCCCATTCCCAACTCGAATTTACATCCACCTCTCCTCACTCCGCTCAACAACATAAACCAGATAATTATACAATTCAAAAGCCTCCTTCTCCGCAAGATACCGCACCGACCGACTCCCCGCCGCGGTGAAAAATGTAAGATGACAAAGCCCCCTTCTTTTCAGGAAAATATTCTGCTGAAAAGAAACCACCTGCAATTTGTGACACGGCATCACGATCCGAACCGGAAAAACCCAGCCCCGCCGCAGCACCAAAAATTTATTGTCGAATAAAACCCGAACCCTTCGTCCAGCTTGATAAGAGAAAAAAAGAATGGGTAAATAAACCAGCGACACGAAAAAGGCGATATTTCCAAAATAAAAATATAAAACCGCTGTGCCCGGAAGAATAAAAAACGAAGCCACGATGGCGCTGATTCTGGCATAAGCTGCCGCATTGGCTTTAAAGCCAAATGAAGGTGTGCTGAATCCGGAAAAAACACCTTCAGCGAGAATGGCACTGGCGGCAAATTTCAGGGCGGGAATTTCAATTGACTGTTTTTTGCTCACCTCCCCCACCGAATTACTCGGTTTTATTTTGGCTGATTCATAACCCACCGCCCGGCGCAGCGGATTGCCAAACCACTCGATAAACTGAATTTTCCGAATGGGAATCCGGTCCTGATTTCGCTTCAATAAACCCGTATTGATTTCCACCGCATTGTATTTCAACGTGGCTTTTAAATCAAAAAAACGCAGTACTGTGCGCACCAGCGATAATAAAATTGAAAAAACCGAAAAAGAAAATAAAAACATCAGAACAAGGGCAAAACCAGCATTCGCAATGGTCATGGCGTAATCATCAAAATATTCCGAAAAATACCTTTCGATAAAATCCTGGTATTGATTAAACGTACCAAATACAAACCCCAGTGCCACCAATCCGGTTTTGAGGTGATTTTCCGTAAGGCCCACTTTTATCAGGTCCCAGATACCCAGGTGCACAAGCACCCGACCCCCGGGTTCAACCACAGGCTCCTGTTCCTGCCCTGCTTCAGCAATCGCTTCCGTGATCACCGCTTCCTTTTTTTCATTCAGCAGGTCTTTCAGAAAGTTGGCCTTCACCCTTTCAAGCGCCGGAATCTCGAGTTCATTGCCCTTCGACCCGGCCGTATCCACTTTCAATGACACCAGCCCAAACACCCGCTGCACGATATGTTCTGTAATTTGAATGGCCTGAATCCGGTCCACGGCAATCACCACCCGGTTTTTGAAAATCACACCCTCGTGGATGATCAGTTCATCACCCGCCACATGAAACGTGAAATTCCGGTATTGTAAATACGCGATCAGGGTGATCAAAACCCCAATGGGTATGATGGACAGCCCCCCATAAATCCAAAATTTCGGATTGCCGAACCCAAAAGAAAAAATCGAGAAAATAAAAATGGCAGCCATGGCGCGCAGGTTCCGCAGGATATAAACGATCACCCCGATCGGACTTTGCCTTTGCGGTTCTGCGAGATTCCAATCAGACATGGATGGCGGCTTTTTTCGCTACATAATCCCGGAGTTGCTGGGCCTCATCCTGCTCCAGACCCGGTATCGACAGGTCTGACGTGCTGCCTCCTGCCGTGTACAGATTCAGCGTGCAGAGCTTGTACTTTCTTTCCAGCGGACCCTGGGCTACTTCTGTGTGTTGTATCCGGTTGAAAGGCACCGTGGTAATCGAATAAAACAACCACCCCTTCCGGTAAGTCAGGTCATTTTGCCGCAAGGCATACGAACGCTTGCGGTAGCCAATCCCTATCCCCACATAAGAAAGCACGATGAGCGAAGCCAGCGGAATACCCGCGTACACCGCCCACCAATCTGTATAAAGCGTGGCAAATACCACAAAAGCCACGACCGGTATGGCCCACCAGATCGAGGCCACCAGGTACCGGTACGACTGATAGCGCACGGGATGGCGCTGAAAATGTACATCTTCCACTTGTGGCAAATCTGCCACTTCCATCACCGGATTTTGCCAAACTGTTTCCATGTGTCGAATTTATAAGACATTCGCCTACAAAACACAACTTATTCGCTGTAATTTTGCGCATTCTCATTTTCATGAAAAACATCACCCAGGGTCACCTCGTTTTCGCCGTAATTTTCGTGGTCGTGTTCGTCGTCGGTATCATCTACGCCTACCGCAAAGACCTGAAAAACATGCGCGCGCACTACCGCAACACCTGGCTCGTCATCATCGCCATCCTCCTCGTCTATTTCACCATATTTTTCCTCAACCGGGTTACTTAAGTTAGGCGTAAGTAGTAAGGCGTAAGTAGTAAGTCGTAAGTGGTAAGTGGTAAGGTGAGTAGTGAGTAGGCGTAAGTGGCAGTAAGTCGTAAGTGGTAAGTTGACCAACACATACCTTACGCCTGATACCTATGTCTTTATACCTGATGCCATTGCAAGTTCACTTACGCCTTACGCCTTCTTATGCCTTACGCCTTTTACCTTACGCCTCTCTACTTCGTACTTTGTACTTTTGTACTTTTGTACTTTTACCATTGATATCAAAATTCACACAGATGATCCGAAAGCTGACCTTTATTTTTGTTGCATGTCTCCTGCAGCTTTCCACCACCGCGCAAGACAAGGGTTTTTACGGTTCCCAGGAATGGGAGATCATTTTTTCCTTTGCGGAAATCGACAACCGAAACGAAACCACCGACAACATCATTCGCTGGTCGCCCGTGTTTAACATCATGGGTTACACCAATTACGATCTGAACAAAAACTTTGGCCTCTTCGCCGGATTTGGTATCCGGAATGTCGGTTTTATTGCTGATTTCCCGGAGCGCGACAACGACGAGCGCACCAAGTACCGGACCTACAATGCCGGCGTTCCAGTCGGATTTAAAATCGGCAACCTCGATCAGGCCAAACCCCGCTTCCTATATGCCGGTTACGAATTCGAATTGCCTTTCCATTACAAGGAAAAGCGGTTTGTGAATGGCAACAAGGAACAGAAAATCAGCGCCTGGTTCACCAACCGTACGGACATTTTCACCCAGTCCCTGTTTGTCGGTTTTCAGACCCGCAGCGGAATGGCCTTAAAGTTCAAATATTACCTCGATTCATTTTTCAATGAGGACTATGAGGAATTTGTCGATGGCCCGGACGGCAACCGCATCGCCGTAAAACCGTTTCAGAATTTCACCGCCAATGTTTTTTACATCTCCCTCTCATTTTATCCCTTCCGCAACCTGAACATCCTTCCGGACAAAGACAAAAAAGAGGAATTTATCAGCGTGAAATATTGATTAAAAAGATGAAAAATCTTTTTGACTGCCCCTTTCGAAATTGCTTCATCCTTCCATTTTTTCTGGTCTTATTTTTAATGGGAAATTCCCTTTCCGCCCAGGAGCGCATTTCCATCAAAGACCCCGACATCACCTTCCATTACACGCTTCCAAAAGGCTGGGCAAACCAGGATGACGAATATTACCACCTCGTTTTTCTTCCCACCCTCAATGGCAATCCCGATTTATTTCCCCTTATTTCCATCACCTATTTCGAAAACAATTGCCCCGACCTCGAAGATTGTTTTCTCGGACAAATCAACGGCGGCATTCAGGAATCACTTCCCAATGCCAAAATCGGCAAAACGGGAACCACCGAAATCGCCGGCACCAAAGCCCGCTGGGTCCAATTTACCGACGTGGAAACTTCCGGCCCGACCAAAACCACTTTCAATTATACCCGTTACTTTTTTATCCAAAACGACCACTATTTTGTCCTCTCCACAAAATCTCCGGAGGGCATAGACAAGGAAGGGGAATTTATAGCTATTTTGAAGTCGTTTCATTCGGAAAAGAACAGGTGATTATTCTTTTAGAAAACTGTATCCACCATTTTCCCGATGAAATGTCTAACGATAATTGGCTCTGTCATTTCCCAACGATGAATCTGTCCACTAAGTGTTTGAGATTCTTCGCTTCGCTCTGATTGACAAGCCTCCGAGCTTTGTCATTCCGAGGCACGAGGAATCTGTCCATTAAGCGTTTGAGATCCTTCGCTTCGCAAAAGCTGCGCTCTGAATGACAAAGCTCGGAACTTTGTCTTTCCGACGATAGGAGGAACTAAGCGCCAGCGTCTCACGACCGCAGGGAGTAATCTGTCCATGAAACGATTGAGATTCTTCGCTTCGCAAAAGCTACGCTCTGAACTGAGCGCAGCGTTTTCACGACCAAAGGGAGTAATGACAAAGGCTCGGAGCTTCTCCGCAGCAGCGACACCACCCTTATTTCCTTCATTTTAATCTCCTGACCACCAGTCCTTTTTCCCGAAAGCACCCCCTCTACACCCCCATCAGACATGTTAACAACCCGCCCCTTTTCATTTTTTATAGCACTTCTTCTGCCCTAGTTTTATCACAGAAAAGGAAATTTCCTTTCAAATCAACCAACACTGTGATGCCTATGAAACTGCCTGACCATCCCTTCATCCAAAACCTCTGCACCTTCTTTTTGCCAATTTCCCTGGCCCTGATTTCCGCCACAGCAATTGGACAAAATATCAACGATTTTGCGCTCACATCACCAGCAGGGATTATCGAAAACAAAGGCCAGATCCTCAACCAAAACGGCCAGCCTAACGCAGAAGTAATCTACCTCTGGGCCTCCGGACAGGGCATGAACGTGCAGTTTCGCCCCGATGGCCTCAGCTTCGACACGTATTCAAAAAGAAAAACCCCCGGTTCAGACCGCACCCAAATCGATTTCCACCGCCTCGACATGTTCCTTTTGGGTGCCAACCCCCACGCCGAAATCATCCCAACGAACGCCCTCCCGGCCCATTCCAATTTTTACACACCCAACGCAAAAACCGAAGGAATTAAAGCCTTTGAGAAAATTCTCTACCAAAACATCTACAGCCGCATCGACCTCGAAGTGGGCCTCACGGAAAATGGGAAACAAATCAAATACGA
>JBGTLS010000666.1:0-1651 GCA_041744015.1 Cryomorpha sp.
CCCAGCGCATACAAGGTTCCTCCGTTCACAGTGTAAGGTACTATGGGTATCAGGTTACTTACTTTGGCGCACAAAGGCAACTCAGAAAGGCGTGTGACCCCATCAAGATCTTCATAACTCTCTACACTCACGTACGCCACATTGTAATTTCCTGGCGAATAATCATTTATATTAAATATGCCCGATCCATTGTAGCTCACCAAAGACAAATCCGGGGCAGCGCTGAGGAGAGCGAATACGCCGACCCCCTGGTTGCCAGTGACATTAAACTGAATGGTGTTGGTACCTGTATTCAAACATAGGGCGTTTTGGAGGTTATTGGCGTTAAGAACCCCGCCGCTTATCCCATTGCAATCCACAATTGGTATCTTTTTTGAAATGCATCGCACGGGTATTCCATTGCCTCGCGGTTCCACTGAGATGATTGCACTAGCAGCGGTGGCCCTGATGGCGTAGGCTCTTATTTCGACATTTGTACTACTCCATATCATGAGGTGGCCCTCATTCATGTTTATGTTTCCATTGTTATATTTACGTAAACGAGTAACGGGAAAAGCAAGTGGCGAGTAAAAAGCTCCCAATCTGTTGCCGGTGCTCCAGCTATTTCTTTCAGCAGTTAATTCATCCATGGTAGGAACACGAAATCCCTCCGGGCAAGGATCATTCAGCCCTGTGTTTTTGTTCCAAAGGCTGTCGTTTTGCGGAGTGAGCCAGTCCCAGGGTACTGGCCACTCTGTAATAAATTTCCCATCCCAACTGTTCCCGGCAAGGGGAGTTGGGGTAGTTGCGTTGTTTTGAGTTGTCTCACTGTCACGGCATTGATGCCCATCACTGAACCTGCCCCATTGATAGAAATCGCCAACAGCTTCTTCGTCGTCGATTGCGGTGGCCTCGCGACCAGCACCTAAGTTTCTGTCCATCCATAGCCTTCCTGTTACCGGATTCACTTTTTCGACCACTGCTGTGGCAGCACCATCAGGCAAACAGTGCACAGCATCTTCAGAGAAAGTTCCAAAGGTGCCCACACCACCGGTTGAAAAAGTGCTATTTACCGACATCGGACCAACGATAAGCGGGTTTTTAGAGCAGCCGCAGTACACAGACCACAGATAATTGGTATTTGGATAAAGCTCCTCCTCAGGTACCAAATACGAATTGAGGTTATTTTGAAAAATGGTATCAGCAAACCAATAATCCGTCTCAACCCGTTTGTAGCGCACCAAGCAACCCTTCGACCCCTGTATCACATCCCAACCGAGCAATGCGCCTCCCAAGGCCTCAGACACCTGAGCCGATAAATTCTGTACCTGTGGATAGGGGGTTTGACAAGGCACCTGGTTTTTTGGTCCTTCGGTGCTTTCGAAGATCAATTTTTCGGTGGTGAGGCAGTTGTCACCATGACCGGCTGTGGCGTATATGGTGAAAGACTCCGTGATGCCCGGCAGGAGCAAATCGTTACCATTTGAATGTACAGGTCTTTGGTTTACCCAAAATTCCACGCCTTCCGGCAAATTTTCTCCATCCACCCAGAAGTAGAGACTGTCGCCGGGATTAAATTCTCTTCCAATGTGGGTCGAATGTATCTGCAAAGTTTTTGTCCATTCCCGCACATCGATAAACCGAACATTGGAATAAAAACTGCTGTCGCAGG
>JBGTLS010000667.1:0-5115 GCA_041744015.1 Cryomorpha sp.
AAGGCATGTTTTCATCGAAAAGCCCATCACCAATACCATTGAGGAGGCCAAATCACTCATGGCGCTGTCGCAGGAAGCCAGTGTGAAAGTGCAGGTAGGGCACGTCGAACGATTCAATCCGGCATTTACCTCGGCAAAACAATACTTAGACAACCCCATGTTTATCGAAACGCACCGCCTCGCTCAGTTCAATCCACGCGGTACGGATGTGTCTGTGGTGCTCGACCTGATGATACACGACATCGACATTGTGCTCAGCGTGGTGAAAGCCAACGTGAGAAGGATCAGCGCCAGTGGGGTGGCCATCGTGAGCGACGAACCGGACATTGCCAACGCGCGGTTGGAATTTGACAATGGCTGCGTGGCCAATCTCACTGCCAGCCGTTTTTCACTCAAAAACATGCGGAAATCAAGGTTTTTTCAGCGCAATGCCTACGTCGCAATTGACTTTCTGAAAAAAGAATCAGAAGTAGTTCAGATGCGCGATTTTGTGGGAGAACCCGATCCGTTTTCGATGAGCATTGATCTCGGTGCGGGAAAAGGTTCAAAGGAAATCTTTTTTGAAAAACCCAAAATCACGGAAAACAACGCGATAAAAGACGAGCTTACCACATTTGCGGAAGCCATACTCAACGATACCACACCCCTGGTAACAGTGGAAGACGGCTATAAAGCGCTGGAAATTGCCTACAAAATAGTCGACAAGCTCAAGCTGACTTCAACATTGGCAGAAAATTAATTCCAGACCTGTGCAATCTGCGCACCGACACGCCGTTCATCCTCTGTTTACGGTTGTGATGCCTGCACTTCCTGTGCTTCGCACAATTTGATTAAATTTGCGCCCTTTATTCAGATAATTTCCTCTATGGAGAAAATCTACTATCTCTTTTGTATCTGTCTGTTTACTGCATGCGATATCTTCGATAAGGACGAGGATGTTCCCTCATTTATCCATATTTCTCAAGCCGACCTGACGACACTTTCGGGAGAAGGTGCCAATACGTTTGACATTCCGGATGTGCACGTATTTGCCAACGAGCAATTTGTAGGCACTTTCGAATTACCCGCCAATGTCCCCATTCTTGCAGCTGGTCCCACCCGCCTGAATATCTCTGCCGGTATAAAAAACAATGGCATCAGCTCACGCCGAATTATATATCCCTTTTACGCGCCCATTAATGTGGAATACGACCTGATACCGGGTTTGGTGACGCCGGTTGGCGCGGACAGCACCGTCACTTTTTCTTATTTCCCAACAGGCACCCTCACATTCTTCAACGAAGATTTTGAAAGTACGGGCAGTTCCCTGACCCCCAATTCTGAAAGCACTGCCGTATTGACTATTACCAACAATGCGAATGAAGTGAGGAGCGGTTTTGGAACTGGGAAAATCACATTTAGTGAGGAAGAAGATTATTTCTTTGCCACCACGACCTGGAATCTCGTAAATCTGCCACGGGGCCGAAACATGTATCTGGAGGTGGATTTCAAAGGTGACCAACCGCTCGAAGTGGGCGTCCGGACCCTCAACCCGGTTCAGTTGAATTATTTTGTTTTGGGAATGAATCCCCGAACAGAATGGACCAAACTTTACATCGACTTCACGCAAATCATCGCTTCGCTGGTGCAAACCACTTCAGTGCAAATTTATTTCGAAAGTCGAAAGCCCCCCGGCTCGCCGTCTGGAGAGATCTTTATTGACAATATAAAATTCGTCTTACCCTCATAGAGATGAACCGCAGGCTACAGGTATCCAAATATGTCATTTCTGATATACTGAGCGCAGTCGTCTCCTGGGTGATATTTTTTTCCTATCGAAAGGAATATTTGGAACCGGAGAAATTTGGGTATCCCGTGCCGATAGATTTTGACGAAAGATTTTACCTCGGACTCATCTTCATTCCAATTTTCTGGATTTCCCTCTATACCCTCCTGGGTATGTATCGAAATATATACCGCCGCCACCGGCTTCGGGAGCTCGGGCAAACATTGCTTGCCACATTTATCGGGGTCATCATGCTCTTCTTTGTCCTCCTGCTCGATGACGAAATAGCCAATTATGTGGTTTATTACAAGTCACTCGCGGTGTTGTTTCTCATGCATTTCGGCTTCCTGTTTTCGCTTCGCTTTATCTTTACCACCCGCACAGTAAAACGCATTCACAAAAGAAAAATAGGATTTAACACCGTTCTCGTAGGCGGGAATGAAGAGGCTCTGAATGTATACAAGGAAATGGAAACGATGATCCCTGCTCCTGGTTTTAAATTTATTGGTTATGTAAGTGTCAATGGCAAGGATCATTTGCTGGAAGAAGAATTGCCCTGGCTGGGAAAATTCGATAACATCCAACAAATCCTTTCGGAAAATAACGTGGAAGAAGTGATCATTGCCATCGAATCTTCGGAACACAAAAACCTCGGTGGAATCATCACCGATCTGGAAGGGCAGAATGTCACCATCAAAATCATTCCCGATATGTACGATATCCTGTCGGGATCGGTTAAAATGACGTCCATTTTCGGAGCTCCGCTGGTGCAAATCAATACGGAGATCATGCCTGCCTGGCAGTTTTTCCTGAAAAGGTTGTTGGATTTTGTGGGTTCCGCCTGTGCTATCATTGTCCTTTCCCCTGTGTATCTCGCACTCGCCATCCTTGTGAAACTGAGTTCCCCCGGACCCATTATTTTTAAGCAGGAGCGTATAGGTCAGTTCAACAGACCTTTCAATATATATAAGTTTCGCTCCATGTACAGGAATGCTGAAGAGGATGGGCCGCAACTTTCTAGTAAACAGGATCCACGCATTACCCCAATCGGTCGCTTTATGCGAAAAACGCGGATGGATGAACTTCCCCAGTTTTTCAATGTCATCATGGGTGAAATGAGCCTGGTGGGTCCGAGACCAGAGCGACAGTTTTTTATTGATCAGATCATCAAAGTTGCCCCGCATTACCGCCACCTTCAAAAAGTAAAACCGGGAATCACGAGCTGGGGTCAGGTGAAGTACGGCTATGCCGAAAATGTAGATCAAATGGTGCAGCGCCTCAAATACGACGTGCTCTATATCGAAAATATGTCTCTTGCTATTGACTTCAAAATCATGGCCTATACCCTTCTGATTATTGCCAAAGGTTCTGGTAAATAAATTATAAATTCATTTTCATGAAAAATATCTCTGTAATTGGTGCCGGTACAATGGGCAACGGAATCGCCCACGTTTTCGCACAAGCCGGACATGGCGTCACCCTCATCGATATTTCTGAAAAAGCCCTCGAAAAAGCGCTGCAAACGATCGGCAAAAACCTCGACCGCATGGTCGCGAAAGAAAAAATTTCCGACGAGGATAAATCGGCAGCTCTGGGGCGAATCAGTACGGCCACTGACCTGAAAACAGGCGTGGCGCAGGCAGAACTCGTGGTCGAAGCCGCCACTGAAAATGTCGATCTCAAGCTCAAAATATTCCGCCAGATGGATGAAGCGTCGCCAGCATCGTGTATTCTTGCCACCAACACCTCATCAATATCTATTACCCGCATGGCAGCTGCTACCGGTCGCCCTGACAAGGTGATCGGCATGCATTTCATGAATCCGGTGCCAATGATGAAACTTGTGGAGGTCATTCGTGGTTATGCCACAAGCGACGAGGTGACGGAATCAGTCATGTCTCTTTCGCGAAAGCTGGGCAAGGAACCAGTGGAAGTGAACGACTATCCCGGGTTTGTGGCCAACCGCATCCTGATGCCGATGATCAACGAAGCCATACACACCCTGCACGAAGGCGTGGCTGGCGTGGAAGAAATCGATACGGTGATGAAACTGGGCATGGCCCATCCGATGGGTCCGTTGCAGCTCGCCGACTTCATCGGGCTCGACGTTTGTCTGAGCATTCTCCGCGTGATGTTCGATGGATTTGGACAACCGAAATATGCGCCATCCGCTCTGCTCGTAAACATGGTGATGGCCGGCAAACTCGGCGCCAAAACAGGCGAGGGATTCTATTCCTACACACCCGGCAGCAAAGACCTGGTAGTGGCTCCGACCTTTCGGAAAAGTAAGTCGTAAGTCGTAAGGCTTAAGGCATAAGTAAGAGGTTACGTGAGTTGCGGGTTGTCTCAAGACTAAATACGCACTACACTGTACCATAATTCGTGAGAATAATGCACTTTGTACCTGGTACTTAGTACTTAATACAATTTTCGAAATCCCCAGCTGAAAGTACTTCGTTGAATCAGGAATTCCGGCGTTTTTCCCGGGCTATGCGTCGCTGAAGGCGGGTGTCAGAAGCTTTGAGGACATCAGCTGCTTCGGGCGTTTTCACCTGGCGCGTTGCCACGGCAATCTGCCCGCTTTCGATCATTCCGACAATCTCCTCGATCATGCTGTCGGTTTCATTGTTGTAAGGATCATAGTGGTCTTTCAGGTCGGTGCCAAATAACTTCGCGACGCCCTGCCACATGAAGGCTGAAAAACCGCTCTTGAGTTCCTTCACCAGTTCGTAGCTGGTTTTGCCCGTCTCGCGGTCGATCAACTTGATGAGCACACGCCCCTGACTGGTGGTCATTTTGCGCAGGTCACCCTCGAATTCGGCTTTCAAATCCTGTTCACACCGGTCGAGATAAGCCTGTCGTTCGGCTTCTGTTTCCAGTTCTGTAAGGTTTTCATTGTAGGCTGTGATGAGTTGACCTGCCACTTCAGCGTAGGGATAGGTTTTTACCACATTGCGTTGCAGTTTGTCCCATTTTCGCTGGTAACGTTTGCTGCGGGCCTTCCGATCGCTTAATACCTGCGCCGTTTGCAGGGTCACCACGGGGATGGTATCACCGTCTACAATGACTGTTTCCAGAAAATATTTCCCGTCGAAGAACACAGACTTTTCAGGCGTTTGGGCCTGTAAGCCACTCAAGCACCCAAACAGGGATAAGGAAATCCAGAATAGCGAACGCATATGCCCGTTAAACGCAGATTGCGAATTGATGTTATAAGTCGCCGTAATATTCAGAAGCTTTGTGATTTTACCAGACCTGCCAAATATCAGGCCAATACTTCCTTCACTTTGTCGGCAGCTTCCTGAAGCAGCACGGCAGAATGAACTTTAAGTCCGGAGTCGTCGATGAGT
>JBGTLS010000668.1:0-4663 GCA_041744015.1 Cryomorpha sp.
TTCTATATATTATCGGGGTAATTCAAAGTGACTCTGATATTATTACGCCCTTTCAGGGCTGGTACACGATGGGCTTCGCCGCACGATGGGCTGCGCCGCATCGTTGTTATATGACGCCCTTTCAGGGCTGGTCAATGTTCGTTGCCTTTATTCTGACTCAATGCCACAAATCCCGAACGGTTAATATTAAACCCATTGATGTTACTGTTGCCATTTTGCATCATCCGCATGTGGGTGAGGTTGTTGGTGCGGAAGTCGAGGTCCTGAGCGCCGTTAAAGCCTAAAAATTTACCGAATCCCGGAATGTTGTCACCTGTTGCTTGTCCCATTAGAAAGGATGAGATAAACACAGATGCTATCAATAACATCACATGTCTGTCGATTAAAAGATTTTTCATTGTTTGATAAATTTATGATTGGAAAAATGGTTGTTTGAATGAATTCTCACAATGTAAATCCCTGTTGCGAGTGATGAAATGTCTAAACCCCTATAATTTTTATCTGGAAAAGATAAACTCTTCAACAATTTGCCATGTATATCAAAAATTTCGACCATCTCTATAATATGATCGCTATCAATAGTGATAATATGATCAGCAGGATTTGGATAAATTTTCAATATTCTTGCTGGCTCATTTTGCGAAGAGTTTAGCAAATAAGAACAATCTTCTTCAGATGAACCGACACATACATTTTCGATATAATAGAAAGACGTACAATTGTTTGCGTCATTTAATATTTCGATTTCAGTATTTTCGTCGGTATAAAAATTGCCGATTGCGAGCCAATTATAAGACTGGTCAGCATATATCCATCCTTCTATTTTTGTCCAATTAATGCTGTCAATAAGAACCATTTCATAATCTAAATGAGCAAAATTATCGGGACTGAGTGGGTTTAATTGATAATCATATGTTGGATTCTCAAAAAATCTTAAGCCGATGTGATTTGATGCACACCAAAGATGAGAGTCACTCCAGCCATCCCATAAAGAAGCATAGAATACAACATAATAATTTTGGCCTACAATCATCGGTTCAGTTAGTTGCACAGCCATATACTCCCGAAGGTTTTGGCCTACAGAAGTAAATGTTCCTACGCATGCATAGGCTGTACCTGTTATAGGTTGCTGATAACCCCATGCATTCTCTGGAACACCTGCAAACCCAGCCAGATCATTACTACATTCATGAAAATAATCAGGGGTTTCCTGCCAGGAATACCAGCCTATGACTTGATGATGAAGTTCAGCCGTACTAAACGGACACTCTAAATACTCCTCAAAACTCGGATTGGGCACTAAATTCTGGGCAAAGGTTGTAAAAGTTACCACTGAGACCATTAGGGCAAGAGCGAATTGTTTCATTTCACAAAGGATTTATGTATTGAGAGATTTTGCGCTGCTTACAAGCGCTACCGGCAGAGCACCTTGTGCGCTGCCGTCAGTTTGTATACATTTACTACTTCATAATCACCTCCTTTTATCCAATTGGGGTTATGATGATTTCTAACCCGGGGAGCTGCTACTCTCCGGGTTAATTGTTTATTAACTTATTGTAAAGAAATTTTGCCTGAGACTCTAAGACATTTGAAAGATAATTACAAAAACCACATTTGGTGCCCGGGGTTGCAATTAATTTCATAAGGGGGGGGGTAATTATCTGTATATCAAGGTATAATTTTTTATTGCCCGTCAGAAATATGTGTTCCCGATTTATCCGGATGATTTCATGTAAATAAATCTGGTTGAGGTGAGGGACTAATTGAAGGCTTGCTGGAGTATGTTTACATGAAATATTAATTTAAAATAAAACCCCAGCGGATAAATTCCTGCCGGGGGTTTTTAGCCCTGAATGGGCGAAATATATAAGCACAGGGCGAAGCCCTGTACGCTTATGAATGAATATGTGTTCAGCCCTGAAAGGGCGAAATATACAGTTTAATGGTTCCGGTATAGGTTGGAAAAATTTATCGTTTAAAATCTAAATAAAAATTTAATAAAATTAATCAGGGCTATTCAAAGTGACTTTGGAATATTACGCCCTTTCAGGGCTGGAGCACATTCGTATCCTTTATAACGATGGGCTGCGCCGCATCGTTGATATATGACGCCCTTTCAGGGCTGGTACACGATGGGCTTCGCTTCACGATGGGCTTCGCCGCATCGTTGATGTATGTCGCCCTTTCAGGGCTGGTATACGATGAGCGTACCCTCACGATGGGCTTCGCCGCATCGTTGATATATGACGCCCTTTCAGGGCTGGTACGCGATGGGCTTCGCCACAATTTCAGATCAGCTCCTGCTAAAAAAAAGTCAAATCTGGATTGATCCTGTTCCTCATCTGAAAAATTCTACCGCTTCCCATCCCTTTCTTGCAAATACCCGTGATCAGTCAAATCCAGCGTCATAGGCGTAATGGAAGTTTTTCCGTGTTTTACCGCCCACCGGTCTGAACCCTCTTCTTCGGGTTCGATGGGTATCACCGTAAACCAGTAATGTTGGCGGCCGGAAGGGCTTTTGTTGGCTATGACTTTGCCGTCGTATTGCCGCACGGACTGATGGGTCCATACGATATCTCCCTCCGGATGACGGGGAAAATTGATGTTGAGAAGTTCGAGGTGTTTTTCGTGCACCACTTCATCCAAAGCGGCCTTCACATAAGGGCGGAGGGCGTCAAAGTCGTTTTCGGAATCGTCGACTGATACGCTCAGGGCAATGCCCCGGATGCCGAAAAGCAATGCCTGTCGCGCGGCTGACAGGGTGCCCGAATGCCAGGCGCTGTTGCCGATGTTTGCCCCGATATTAATTCCGGACAGCACCAGGTCAATGCCTTCAAAAAGATGAGAACCAAGCGCCACACACTCGGCCGGTGTACCAGCGACCCGGTAAGCCTCCAATCCTTCGAAGTGAATGGGTGATTTTTTAAAGGTGATGGGCCTTCCTGCAGTGATTGCCTGACCCATGGATGACTGTTCGATGTCGGGGGCCATCACGATCACTTCCCCATAGGCCGAAGCCACTTCTGCCAGGCATTTGAGTCCCGGGCTGTATATTCCATCGTCGTTGGTGACAAGTATTTTCATAACTTTAGATTATTGCTGCCATGCATTTCTGCCATGACAGCGGTTTTTCCTGATAAATGTATTGACAAATTTAATTTGAATCTCCTGAATGAAAAATGCCCTCATTGTGCACAATCCCACCGCGGGCGACAGCCATGCCGAAAAAGATGAACTAATTCAGCTGGTGGAAAAGGCTGGTTTTAAGACGGATTACGTTTCAACAAAGAAAGAAGGATGGAAAAAATTCTCCCTTGAAAATGCGGATATCATGGTTGTGGCCGGGGGAGATGGCACAGTGCGAAAACTTGCCAAAACACTCTTAAAAAAGCATAAATCCCATATTCATGTACCCGTCGCTGTTGTGCCACTTGGTACGGCCAACAATATTGCGAAAACACTTGGAATCGAAGAAGGTGCAAAAGCCAAACTCGATCCCGATGAATATCGGAATTACGACTCGGGAAAGGTTTCCGGCTTAGGTGACCATTCCATGATGCTCGAAAGCCTGGGTTTTGGTGCTTTTCCTGCTTTGATGCACAAAATGAAGAAACATCCGGTGGAAGATGAACCGGCAAAAGAAAAAATCAAACGTGCACAGGGCAAGCTGATCAAACTGCTCAAAGATTTCAAACCGTTTAAAGCAACCATTCACGCGGATGACAAAAAAATCCATGGGAAATTTCTCATGATCGAATTGTTAAACATTAAATCCTTTGGTCCGGCTTTGCACCTTGCCCCGGAAGCTGATCAGGGCGATGGGTATTTTAATCTCGTTCTGGTAAAACCGGAGGATCGCGAAGAAATGATTCAATATGTGCAGGCGCTGTACGATGGGAAAGAGGAGGTAGAGGAAACAACTCCAAATTTTGAAACCATTCTTGTGAGGAATCTGACCATGGAAGTTAAAAAAGGGAAGGCCCATGTGGACGACGAATTGGTGAAAAAAATTCCTTCTAAAAAGTGCAAGGTCAAAATGGAAGCGGGGAAGTTTAAGTTTTTGGATTTTAGCTGAAACTAAGACTACCTGAAGTTTCGCATATCCAATTGACCATAATTTTATACTTCAAAAGTTATAAAAGCCATTCGGGGGATGCACGCTGCGCGTGCAAAAAAATTACACAGAGTACACAGAAACGTATTAAATGTTTGAGAACACAGAACTTAGGCAGCAAAGCTGCCCGAGAGAAAAACAGGATAATTTAAAAAATATGGACGCAAGTCAATAATTTCAGATTACACAAAAACTATTCTGTGCTCTCCAACACACAGCTCGTCTCTGAGCTCTCTGCGTAAAAACATTGTTCGCGCAGCCAACACCACACAAATACCTCAGACCTATTTTGAGCAGTAATGATGTGCGAAACTTGAGTTAGTTAACTGAAGTTTCGCATATCCAATTGACCATAATTTCATACTTCAAAAGCAATAAAAGCCATTCGCGGGATGTACGCTGCGCGTGCAAAAAAATTACACAGAGCGCACAGAAACGTATAAAATGTTGGAGAGCACAGAACTTTGGCAGCTAGCTGCCCGAGAGAAAAACAGGATAATTAAAAAAATGTGGTCCCATGGCAATCATTTCAGATTACAAAAAAACTAT
>JBGTLS010000669.1:0-6420 GCA_041744015.1 Cryomorpha sp.
GTGAGGAAATACAATCCTGAAATTCCTTTCTTTTCCAATAATATCGAAAACCTGCGATACGGCAGTTTTTTCAAAATAAAAATCTTCTTCAACCCAGTTTCCGATTGTATTGACCGCTACTTCACCGGGATTCCATTTACCCTTTGTCAATGAAGCCGACATCCCTGGTTCAATGTTTGTTGTAGCGCCGGAAAAATCTGACACGGCCACTTTTCCAGTTTTACAACTCACCTCAAAAACTTCTGAATTTACACGAACGTTAAACGAAGTGCCCAGAACGAGGACAGTTCCTTCGGAAGTTTGCACTTCAAAAGTTCGGCCCTGTTGAACGGAATAAAACGCTTCGCCATTCATCTCCACGTCGCGTGAAATGTTCCACAGCCACTTGTTGTATGAAATTTCGGTATTCGTATTTAAAGTTACTGAGGAGCCATCCGGAAAAATATGAGCGCTGGCCAATCGAGTGTTTTCTGAAGTAATAGTGACATTTCCCGTAAGGTAAGTAAGAGAAACCAGTAACCCGAGCAAAATGGCAATTCCCGCAGCCCATCTCATGGCCGGTGAAAATTTTTGCATCCGGTACACCTTATTCTCTTTTGACTGTGATATGCTCATTTGAACATTTTGCCAGGATTCCTCTTTCGTTCGGGAAAAAGGAAGGCGACTTTCATTCAAAAGATGTTCGGTAAGCTTACTAAAATTGTCGTTCACGTTCGGTCTGATATAACTCCATGATTTAAACATGGACGAAGATGATACACTTGCGCAAATATATTCCCTACCTATTGAACCGTTACGTTTACAGATGAACCATAAAACGCGGTGAAAATGCCCCATCCATTTTCGATGTTCCCGGGTGCATTTGCCATGCCCGTGGAGGGTTGATCATAAAACACCTCATATTGCTGAGATACTGCGGTGACATAAAGCTGATAAGACCCGTAATATCGAAAATGCGCGCTTTTGAGTTCAACAATATTGGTATGCACAATGTCCATAAATGGATTATTAACCTGATCCGGCGCAAAAAGTTCTACGTAATCTGCGTCGGCTGGAATCTGGCGAACAAAAATGGCGTAAGATGCGCCATCCTGAATCGGATCCCAGGATATGGTAGCCACTGTCTGATTGTCATCACCGGGAATAATTTGAATGTTTGTATTGCTAATTGTCAATCCCGTAACTGGCGAAGGCATGTAACAATGGGCACTATAACTGTTATTCTGCGTATGAATCAGGAGATGCAAATTATCCTCTCCATTGGGAAACACGGAATCAGTGAGGGCCTGTTGATACAGACCCGGAATTGTATCGGATTCATACAGGAGAAAAACATGGTTACTTTGAGTGATTTGAACTCCAGCTCCCGCCACGGGTATGGACGATGCCAATCCTTCCGAATGAATTCTGGAAATCTTTACATGATCGATGCGTTCGTTCGCATAGACGTATGCTTCCACCACAACTTTATTCGTAAGGTCATTGCTGTCGGTGTGATCGTCAGTCGAGCAAGCCGAAAAGCATATAGCCATCATCACGACCGCCCATGATTTATTTTTCAATCTCCTCATAACTTCAACTTCAGAAACAGTGATGGCGTAAAACCCAAAGACAAGATATCACGCCTGCCCAGGGTATAGAAATCGCTATCCTCCTCAGGGATTTCAAAGTAATCTATATATTTTACTGCCAAGTTGTTGTATACATTATAAATAGAAATTCCCGTTTGGATTACACCTTTTTTGAGTGGAATTGTATAACCCGCCGACACATCCATTCGGTGATACCATTCCAACCTTTCGGAATTGATACCACCAAGACTAATAAGCTGCTGACTCTCTCCACTTTGAAGTGTCAACACGTACGTTCCCAACACGGGCGTATACGGCTGTCCACTTGCTAATACAATACCACTGGAAAAATCCCACCTCTTCCATTCAAAATTATACACGGCACTTAGTTCGTGCTTTGATTCTCCCAGGCTCGGAAAGAAATTGCCGCTATTAATACCGTTATACCTTGAGGATGCTTCTAAGTATGTATAGCCAAGTAGAATTCCATGACTGGCAAAGGATCTTTTCAGCAAAAAATCCGTACCGAACACTTTTTTTTCTCCATTCAGGGCAAACTGATCGAGCCTCCCGCTTGATATACCGAATTCGGGAAACAGAAATTCCACCGTTCCGGTTTCCGCTTTGTGATACATTTCCACATCGAACTCCCAGGATTTGAAATAGAAAGTAGCGCCGAGTATGTAATGGTTGCTTCGCAATACAGGCACGTCATTACTTCCAGCCAGAGCCCATGTCTCAGGAATGCTGAAATACAAACTACGTTCATTGAGACGTCTGATCATCTGGGTATATATACCAAAAGCCGTCTTAAAAGTCAATAGCTCACTGACCTTATAAGCCCCTGAAATTCTGGGCTCGGGGTACCATACACCAGTGGTTTCATAATAGGAAGCCCGCAAGCCGCCCTGAAGTGTCAGTTTACCCAATTTCTGATTCCATTGGGCATAAAGCGCATCCAGGCTTGAACGCTGAATAGAATCCTGAAATATAAAGTCCTGATCCTGTGCCTGTAAGCTGATGCGATAATTTGTATGCCAAAATCCAAATTCAAGACGCGCGTTTTCATTTACTTCGTATACATTATCCAGTCGAAGCGTATTGTCGTCCACCGCCGCCCGCTGATCGTAAAAACGGCGGCTAAACAACTCATCATCAAAAAAAAAGAAAGATACCTCGGCGTCAAGATTGCTCTTATACCGTGAAATTCCATAATTGGCATAAGTGAATAATTGTTTATTCCATTTTCTCGACCACTTGATGCTTCCTCCCTGATTGCCCCACCTTGTGGCATCACGTGACACCCGACGAATACCGCTCTCTTCGCCTGTAAAGGAAATATTTAAATCGTCCTGCCCCCCATAGTAGCTTAAGGAGATGGCGTCCTTCCTGGATGGCTGGAAATCAAATTTCACGTTCATGTCGTAATAAAAATATTCCGGTTGCTGGTCGCCCTGAAACACATTGGCATTGCTGGCTTTCACATTTGGAATACTCGAGTTGAAGATATTGTTAAAAATATTGCGGTATGCCGGACTCTGAATGATCGTTGTGTATGCCCTTCGATAAGCAACAATGAGAGAGGCTTTGTCTTCAACGATGGGTAGCTCTGCCAGAAAATTTACACTCAGCATATTTGCCTCAAGGCTGATTGCAGGCTCTTTTTTATTTCCGTCAATTCCCGTTATATCTAAAAATCCGGAAGTGCGACCTCCGAACCGGGCATCAAAACCTCCTTTATTGACTTGTACATTTTTTACCACGTTGCTGTTGAAGGCGCTGAGAAACCCAAAAAAATGATCAACATGATACACGGTAATTCCATCAAACATGACCAGATTTTGATCCGAAGCACCACCGCGTATCCGCAAGCCAGCGCTCGCATCGGAGCTGTTGCTCACCCCGGGTAACCAACGAAGTGCTGCGAACAAATCATTCTCTCCCAGATTGGGTAATTTGATAATCTCGGCCGTATTAAAATTATACTGACTGACTCCTGGCGCAATCTCAACCAATTTTTGGCGTACGGCAGTTATTTGAACAGATGGTAAGCGACGCTCCTGTTGTTCCATTTCCCAAACCATATTGGAGAAAGGTAATCCTGGAAGCAGATTAATTTCCAAATCTTTGTACCCCAGATATCGAACAATAATGGTGGAAGTGTCGGTTGGCACAGCCAGCAGGGTATATTTTCCCTCGAGGTTTGACGAGGTGCTCATATCGCTTCCCGCGATGCCCACGCTTGCAAAGGGCAGAGATTCCGCAGTTTTTTTATCTCTGATCATTCCGCTTATCGCAAAATTACGACGATTTACGATTTTAACATTTGGTGCAATCTCCCTTGGTTTGATGACATGTGTTTCTCCAATTCGTTCAAATTCAAAATCCGTTTCGCTCAAACAAATGATCAAAAAAGATTCAATATTCGTAGAATCAGGTAACGCTGGAACTATAATATCCTCTGTCGCTTCCGGATTGTAGGAAAAACGAAAATCGTACTTTCGGTTGAGGGTTTTCAGTGATTTGTTGAAAGACTTACCCGAGAATTGAGAAGCAGGAAATTTCCCGGACCAGGGCTCCTGACCATGACAAAATCCTGCCATTAACACAAAACTCAGTATGAAAACTGCGCGCATCAGAGTTTAATTGATACGATACCAATGGTATTTATTTGATAAGTCGCCCCAAAAGGTTTACAAAGTAATTCAAAAGTTTCTTCGGGATTTGCCGAATTCAATGTTCCACTATATCGCCACTCGGGATTGAGCTCAGACTTAATTATAAGACCTGTTTTGAATGTAATCTGCGCAAACACAGCACTAAGCGGAGTTTCCTCAAAAGTCAGGTGGTCGGACTTTTCAGGTAAAATCGGAATATTTCGGACCACTGATGTCGAGACAGATCGTACACCGTCGCTTGTAGCAAATTGATTCTTTTTAAGGTTCACCGTCTTTTCGCCGGTTCTCACTTCGACTTCACCACTGGTGCATTGCACAAAGAGTAAATGTGGTTTGGTCCAAACAGAAAAAGCAGTCCCCAATACCCTGACTTCGCCCGCACTTGTGCTAACACGAAACAGTGAACCTTCAGCCACCTCAAAGTAACCTGCGCCCTCAAAATCCAGCCTTCGATTTACATGCCAAATGATCTTATTGTATTTCAATCCTGAGCCCGGAGTCATATTCACTTTTGAACCGTCAGGAAGCACCGATACCTGATTGGCTGTCGAGATATTGCGGATTTCCTCCCTACCTGACCTCTCAATTATAAATGGAAGAGCGACAATAGCGAGCAAACATGCCGCCAGTTTCCACCATGTAAAATTGGCAACCCAGCCCACCTCTGGTGTTCGTTCTTGAACCTCCCTCGCTGGTGTAGCTGATAATGCCCGGGCTTCACCAATCCGGTTCAGCACAGCCAGTTTCGAATCGCCTATAGAATCCGGAGCAAATGGCGAACGCCAGGATGCCGAATGATGGAGAATCCTTTGATCCAGTATTTTCGTTTTCTTTTTACTTTGTCCCATCGGTCAAAATTTTAAGTCGATTTCACCTCTCAACACAGCAAGTGCCCGAGACATGCGTTTTTCGACGGCTTTCATACTTAGCCCGAGCCTTTCGGCAATTTCATGGTATTTCAACCCATCAATCCGGTTCATCAGAAATACCTCCCTCGCCCCATCGGGAATCTTCGCCAAAGCGGCCTGTAGTTTTTGATCAAACTCATCCATCTCAATCAAATACTGAGGCGTCACATTGTCTTTTCGATCTGTCTTCAAATTCAAAAATTTGAATTTCAGTTGATCCCGTTTCAGTTGATTAATCAACAAATTTCCAGCTATGGTATATAAATATGCCTTTATGGATGTTTTGTCAATCCGGTCTCTGGTTTCCCAAAGTTTGACAAATGCATCCTGCGCGACATCTTCAGCCAGATCAGCCTGAGAACACTTGTAATACAGAAAATTGCGAATCGCCGTAAAATACGAATCAAAAGCCTGCTCGAATTCCTTCGGCGTGAGTTCTTCTCTTTTACTGCTTGATTTATCAAATAATGCCAAGTTTCTCTGTAGGGTTGAATTACAATCCGGCTTCGATGCCACTTGGGCGTAAATATCACAAGATTTTCGAATAGTTTGCAAGATGCCGGAATCAATTCTGATCTTTGAAGGCATACTTAATTTTTTTGGAGATAGATAACCTTTTACAGAACAGAAGATTATGGAATACAGAAGATTGGGGAAATCAGGTTTGCAGGTAAGTGAGCTTTCATTCGGTTCCTGGATCACATTTGGAAATCAGGTCGGGGACGATACATCTGAAAAACTGATGAAATTGGCTTATGATAGTGGCGTCAATTTTTTCGATAATGCCGAAACTTATGCCAGTGGAGAATCGGAACGTGTGATGGGAAATATTCTTAAAAAGTTTAACTGGCATCGCGATACATATACCGTTTCGAGTAAGGTATTTTTCGGCGCCGGAGGCAGCCTGCCCACTCAAAAAGGCCTCCACCGAAAACACATCGTTGAAGCCTGCCATGATGCACTCAAGAGGCTTCAGGTAGAATATCTGGATCTGTTTTTTTGCCACCGACCGGATAAAAATACCCCGATCGAAGAGACTGTTTGGACAATGCACAACCTGATCCAACAGGGAAAAATCCTCTATTGGGGTACGAGTGAATGGAGCGCTCAGGAAATTATGGAGGCGCATATGGCCGCTCAGCGGTATAATCTGATAGGACCCGTCATGGAACAACCCCAGTATAATATGCTGGTACGTGACAAAGTGGAGGTCGAATTCAAACAAATTTATAAGACCGTAGGCCTCGGCACCACCATCTGGAG
>JBGTLS010000670.1:0-10470 GCA_041744015.1 Cryomorpha sp.
AAGATTTAAGTTCTTTATGGCAGTTAAGATGAAGAGCTCCGAACGCAAGGGGCTAAAAAAGATATTTGTTCTCGACACTTCCGTCATCCTTTACGACAGCAATGCGATAAAAAATTTTGAAGAACATGACATTGCCATTCCCATTCAGGTGCTTGAAGAACTCGACAATTTCAAGAAAGGCAATGAAACTGTCAATTTCGAGGCGCGGGAATTTATCCGTTTCGTTGATGGGATTTCCAAAGAAAAACTGATCAGTGATTGGGTTCCCCTCAATGGCACCACCACCGGAAAGTTTAAAGTAATTCTGCATCAACAAAGTGGAGAAATCGATTCGGAACGTGTTTTTGGCGACAGCAAATACGACAATAAGATTCTGAATTGTGCCATCCAATTGCAGCATGCCCACAAGGATAAAAAAGTAATTCTCGTCACCAAAGATATTTGTCTTCGCCTGAAAGCTAAGGCATTGGCGCTCCATGCTGAAGATTACGAAACAGGAAAGGTTAAAGATATTAAAGCGCTGCACACCTGTCAGGTGCAAATGAAAGGTGTAAACGAAAAATTGATCGATGGTCTTTTCTCAACGGGGGTGGGCGATCCTGCTTTACTCGAAATGGAAAATATTCCGGCCAATCAGTATTTCAATCTGACTTTTCGACGAAAGTCGGTGATGGCTTACTACAACAAAAAAGAAAATGTAGTTGAGCGCGTTCATGACCAGGAGTGTTTTGGCATCAAAGCACTCAATGAAGAACAGGCCTTTGCCCTGCACGCCCTCATGAACCCGGATATCAAGCTTGTGACCATTCAGGGGATGGCCGGAACCGGAAAAACACTGCTCGCCCTTGCGGCCGCCCTCGAACAAAGGGTGAATTACCGTCAGATTTTCGTTTCGCGTCCGGTGGTGCCTCTGAGCAACCGCGATATCGGATATCTTCCAGGCGACATCAAGTCTAAAATGGATCCATACATGCAATCTTTGTGGGATAACCTGGCTTATATAAAAAGCCAGTTTAAGGTCACTGACAAAAACCACAAACGCATTGAAACCATGTTGGAAAGCGAAAAAATCGCTATTTCACCATTGGCATATATCCGTGGCCGAAGCCTTGTGAAAATATTCTTCATCATCGACGAGGCACAGAATTTAACCCCCCACGAAGTGAAGACAATCATTTCACGGGCAGGCGATGACACCAAAATTGTTCTCACCGGTGATATTCACCAGATTGATACGCCTTATCTGGACAGTCAGAGCAATGGGTTGTCTTACCTGATCGACCGTGTGAAAGATCATCCGATTGCCGCGCATATTTCCCTGCAAAAGGGAGAGCGTTCAGAATTGGCCAACGTTGCAAATGAATATCTTTGACCTATGAAATACACTTTTTGCATGATGGGTGCAGCAATGCTTTTATTTGGATGTTCAACGTCCGAAACCCCGACAAATGACAACGTAATTAATTCAGAAACCCCTACAGAACAAGAAGAACAGATGGCAGAAAACGAAAAAAAAATGGAATATGTTGTAATGGAAACCTCTTTGGGCGACGTTACAATTGAACTTGATCCAAACAATGCCCCCATCACGGTAACCAATTTTTTGCAATACGTGGATGCAAAGGCTTATGATGGAACAATCTTCCACCGGGTCATCAGCAACTTTATGATACAGGGCGGAGGTTTTACGCCTGACGGAAATCAAAAACCGACAGAAGCCCCCATCATGCTGGAAAGTCAAAATGGATTGAAAAATGACATTGGAACTATCTCGATGGCTCGCACCAATTCACCGAATAGTGCAACATCTCAATTCTTTATCAACGTATCCAAAAACGATTTTCTGAATTACGCTCCCGGCAATGCCGGATATGCCGTATTTGGCAAAGTAACATCGGGGATGGAAGTGGTGAATCAGATCAGACAAGTGCCCACTACCACCAAAAATGGAATGGCAGATTGGCCAAAAGAAGATGTGGTGATTAAAACGATACGTCGGGAATCTTAATCCTGATTAAAATCGTTGTCAGATCGTGGCGCGATAGATATTTGAAAATGATTAATGGCTACCTGATGGCAGCCATTTTT
Organism: Cryomorpha sp.; assembly: GCA_041744015.1. Classification (GTDB taxonomy): domain Bacteria; phylum Bacteroidota; class Bacteroidia; order Flavobacteriales_D; family Cryomorphaceae; genus JBBQZU01. The sequence goes on from JBGTLS010000670.1 coordinate 2,089, forward strand.
TTTAATGCGTTTCCGCAAAATGGATCCATACAATATTTGCGTATCCCGGCGTTGTTTCCTCAAATGAATCATATGATGTATAAATTTTCAGTCAGTTTGTTCTTAGCGTTTTTACATTTCCAAATATCCGCCCAGGTTGGAAAACAGTTTCCTGCCGTCGAGGTGGAAGATTTGAAAGGAGGTACATTTCAACTTCCGACGCACTTTGATTCAGAGTTTACCCTTATAGGGATTGGTACGAGCAAGAAAGCCGAGGATGATTTGAAAACATGGCAAACGCCGGTTTACAATAAGTTTGTCGCGAAAACGGGGTTGATGGATCAGATGTATGATGTGGATATTTGCTTCCTGCCAATTTTTACAGGAGCCAGCCAGGCAGCGAAAGGTCAGGTGGTGAAAAAGCTCAAAGAAAACAATGAATCCCTGGTTTTGGATCACGTGATGATCTATGCAGGAAGCAGGGAGCCGTTCGAAAAGCTCGGTGCCGATGACAAGGATGCACCGGCATTCGTTTTAATCAACAAACAAGGGAAGGTGGTGTGGACCAAAAGGGGTCAGTTTCGCCAAAAATATCTCGATGAAATCGAAGAAATTATCAGTCAGTAACATAAATTCAGGACAAAAAAAATCCGGCTGCTTATCGCCGGATTTTTTTATGAGATGATTTCCGCAGCGGGATATCTTTCTTTCCAAAAGGCTAGTTTGGTCATGTCCCTGATGGTGATTATCGTTTTCGCGTCCAGTTGAACCTTAATTTTTGGCTTCAACTCTTTTATATCGTCGGCTTTTCTTCTTCGTGACATTGTTTTAACTTTAATACGAATAACGACAAATAATCGGTTATGTTCTCCTTATTGTCAAATGATTAACAATAATTCTGTTTTTGTTAACGGCGTTTGAATACATAAGGCCCTTCGGTAGCTCCCCAAACCTGTTCGTCATTATCGTTATATCCTCTGTCCCAGGTTCTTATTTCTTTTTCCGTGATCATCACCTCTGAGGTGGTGTAGGTGGCTCCCTGCAATGCACTCTTACACGACTGTGCGTCAGTTTTGCCGGCGAACTGAAATCCGTCGAAAGTCATAAAAACAGTACAACCTTCCTTGAAGACGAGATCAAAAGGCGTAAGACTGCCAAAAGCTGCCGGATCCTTCCATGCCCCGACCGCAGCTGTTTCATCTCTCAATGTGTATACATCACTTGTGTATGAATCTTCTTCGAGTTCTGATAGAAAGTATACACGTTGTCGGTAGGGTTGGGTAGGGCTACTGGACGCTGCCTGTTCCACATAAAGCCAGATGCCATTGGGTTTGTCAGGCCAGATTCGCAGCATATGCAGGGAAATATCGCGATAAGAAGTATCTTTTTTAGCCTGTTCTGCTGAGGTAAACGATCCGGACATCAGGGAGGACAATTTGAGCAGACCTTCTGAAAAATCGTCCTGTCCTAACAAGTTGATTGATCCTGCCAAAAGAAGTATAAGAATGGATGCTTTCACTTTCATAAAATGAGTTTTGTGGGCTAATTTAACATTATCTGGCCAAATTCACAGTTGAATACCATTAAATTGCGGCAATGAATGGAATATACATGGGCGTATTGTGGTTGGTGTATTATGGCTTGCACAGCGCCTTTGCCACAGATCGGATTAAATCCTTTTTTGCCCGGAGGTTTCCGCTTGTAGCAAAATGGTATCGCCTCATATTCATTGTATTCGCAGCAGTAAACTTCTTACTATTGGTAAGGTTGCATTTGGTTGTGCCTTCCCGTGAACTTTTTGAGTCAATTTTTTGGATAAAAATAATTGGAGCTTTGTTTGTCGTTTTGGCTGTCACCATCCTTGGTCTTTCCCTTCGGGAATTTCGGGGAACACCTGTTTTTGGAGACATCATGGAGGATAGCTCAGGACCCCGCCTCATAAAGGTTGGTATTTACGCGATCATCCGGCATCCGATGTATTTTGCGATACTTCCCGGTGTTATTGCGCTGTTTCTTTATTTTCCCTGCTGGAAAAATGCACTGTTTGGACTGATAACAGGGCTATATGTGATCATTGGAACTTTGCTCGAAGAGCATAAACTCATCAGAAGGTATGGTGCGGTTTATCTGGCTTATCGCGAAAAAACCTCCATGCTTATTCCATATCTGTGGTAGCACTTTGAAAGTCGAGAGATACCGAATTTACGCAATAGCGCAATCCCGATTCTGTGGGCCCATCATCAAATACATGACCCAAATGACTGTGGCACTTTCCGCAAAGGATTTCTGTTCGAATCATTCCATGTGTCGTGTCTCTCACGGTAATCACTGCTTCCGGATTCACCTGATTATCGAAACTCGGCCATCCACATCCGGACTCAAATTTTTGATCGGAATAAAAGAGCAAATTCCCGCAGGCGCGGCATACGTAATTCCCATTTTCGAAATGTAAATTATATTTGCCCGTACCGGGGCGTTCCGTGCCTTTCTGACGAAGTACGCGATATTCTTCAGGCGACAGGATTTTCTGCCACTCCGCTTCTGATTTTTCAATCTTGTTATCCATGAGGTTCCTTTTATGGGTTAACACTTCAGGACGTCGGGTGTTTTGAAGTGCTTATTTGCGTTTGCCCTGATATTTCCGGCCACCGCCGCCTCCGCCACCTTTTCGGTTTCCACCAAAACGGCTTTCTCCTTTGGGAGCAGTGGATGGACTGTAAACGAAACTTTCACCGACTTCTGGTGGTACGGGTTGTTTTCGAACTTCCATCTCGATGAGCTGTTCGATCCGGTGAAATTTTCTTTGCTCAGAAGGCGTTACGAATGTGATGGCCATGCCCGATTGATCGGCGCGGGCGGTGCGACCTACACGGTGTACGTAGTCTTCTGCTTCATCCGGCACATCGAAGTTGAGAACCAACTGCAATTCTTTGATGTCAATTCCTCTTGCGAGAATGTCGGTGGCCACCAGACATTGAATATGTCTGTTTCTAAAACGGCGCATCACCTCTTCGCGCTCATCCTGTGTAAGGTCTGAGTGCATTTCTTCCACCTGGAGTTGCGTTTTCTTCAGGAGTTTGGCGATTTCTTTGACGTTTCGTTTTGTTCTGGAAAATACGATGACCCCGTTGAGGCCTGGCTTGTCCAGAAGTCTTTTGATCAGGGCGGGTTTGTCTTTGTCGTATACAAGATATGCTACCTGCATCACCCCGGCAGCTGGTTTGGAAATGGACAGGCTGATTTCGCCCGGATTTTTGAGCAATTTTTGCGCAAGCTGACGAATCTTAGGGGGCATCGTCGCAGAAAACATCAAGGTTTGTCTTTTTTCCGGAAGGAAAGACACGATGCGCATGAGGTCTTCAAAAAATCCCATGTCGAGCATGCGGTCTGCTTCATCCAGTATCAAATGGCTCAGATCTTTGGTGTTGACATAGCCCATATTAAGGTGGGAGATGAGCTTGCCCGGTGTTGCTATGATAAAATCAGCGCCCATGGTCAGGGCCTTTTTCTGTTGCTCAAAATTGGATCCGTCCCCGCCACCGTAAAGGGCGTAAGAACTGATATCGGTAAAATAAGAAAGCCCTTCGAGGGCCTGATCGATTTGCAGGGCGAGTTCGCGTGTAGGTACCACGACTAAAACGCGAAGTGAGTTGGTGGCTGCTTTCGTCAACATGAGCTCGTGAACCACAGGTAGGAGGAAGGCAGCCGTTTTGCCGGTTCCCGTCTGGGCGCAGGCGATTAAGTCTTTTCCTTCCAAAATCATCGGCATCGCCTGTTCCTGAATGGGTGTGGCCTGCTCAAAACCCATTGAATCCAACCCTTCCAGCAACTTATCGTTTAATCCTAAATCCTTAAATTTCACAGTGTATTCAAATTTGAGGGCGAAGTTAGAATATTTCGACGTAGAAATTGGCTTGGCACGAATGCGTTGTTAAATTTGCGCCAGCAAAAATCCCTTTTCAAACCAGAGAATTCCGCATGCTCATTTTTCTTTCGCCTTCTAAATCACTGGATTTTGACACGGCGCCTTCTGAAACCAAATCGACAGACCTGCTCTTTCCGGATCAGGCCGCCTATCTGGTGGGGAAGATGAAAAAATTGAAGCCTGCACGCTTGAGAAAATTGATGGACATCAGTGAAAATCTGGCTCAGCTCAATGCTGACCGATTTCAAACCTGGTCTTTGCCGTTTTCAACGGAAAATGCGAAACAAGCTGTTTTTGCTTTTACAGGCGATGTTTACATCGGCATGGCGGCAGAAAAGTTTTCCAAAAAGGACATCGATTTCGCCCAGGAACATTTGCGGATTTTGTCTGGTCTATATGGTATGTTGCGGCCTCTTGATCTCATACAGCCCTACCGGCTCGAAATGGGGACTGATTTGGCGGTAACGCCGAAAATTAAAAACCTCTATGGGTTTTGGAAAAAGCGGTTGACAGCGGAGGTAGAAAAGGAAATTGCGAAATTTGATTCACCATTTGTGCTCAACCTGGCTTCTCAGGAATACGCCAAATCGGTGGATTTTAAAAAACTGAAAGTATTGACGATTGCTCCTGAATTCAAGGAAGAGAAGGGCGATAAATTTCAAATGATCAGTTTTTTTGCCAAAAAAGCGAGGGGCATGATGGCGGCGTACGCCATCAAAAACCGCCTGACCGATCCGGAGGACCTCAAGGGATTTGACGTGGATGGATACGGTTTTAATGAACGACTTTCTGATAACAGCAAGTATAAATGGGTTTTTACCCGCAAATCAAATTAAACAATGAAAATTCAAATGAGAAAACTGGCTTTGTTTGCCGGCGTCCTGTTTCTGATGGGATCTGCGGCCTGTGCCCAGAAAAATGACCGCAAGGGTAAAGCCGAATTTGCCACGGCGATGGATTCAATATCCTACGTTTTTGGCGCAAGCCTCGGACAAAATATCCGGCAGGCGGAAATCAATGATGTGAACAATGACATGGTGATGCGCGGTTTTCAAGATGCGATGAAAAGCGATTCAGCCATGATCATTTCGATGGAAGATGGCAACATGCTCGTGCGCAATTTCATGCAAAATCAGGCGGCTGAAAAAGCCAAAGAATCGATTGCAAAATCCGAATCTTATATGGCTGAGAGAGCTGGAGACAAATCGTACCAGTCTACTGAAAGCGGTATGCTCTACAAGGTGATCACACCGGGTAATGGCCCGATGCCTGTAGCTACTGACGTGGTAAAAGTGCATTATCAGGGAACAACTACGGATGGTGAGGAATTTGACAGTAGTTACAATCGTGGACAGCCAGCGGAATTTCCACTCAATCGCGTAATTCCGGGATGGACTGAAATTCTTCAGTTGATGAACACAGGAAGCACCGTTGAAGTAATTATTCCACCGGCATTGGCATACGGAGAGCGCGGTTCACCGCCAAATATCGGCCCGAACGAAGTGTTGATTTTCAAAATCGAACTCCTCGAAATCATGCCGGCACAAACCGGAAAATAATGTTGTTTGAAAACATCAATTACCTTCTCCGCGACAGGGGCGCTTTGCCTTTGTCCGGAGAAACTTTTTTATCACTCAATCCTGATGAACTCTGGGATCTGGTGAGTCAGCTCGGATATCCATTTGAAACACTTAACACCGTCGATTTTGAAAAGCGGGCGAAGTTTCTGCAAAAAGTGGATATCAAACTCGTGGTACTGGATGTGGATGGGGTGCTCACCGATGGAGGTCTTATGTATACCTCTGGTGGTGAGGAAATCAAAAAATTTGACGTGAAAGATGGTATGGCCATTACCCTCGCCATCGCCAGGGGCGTTCAATTTGGGATAATCAGCGCGGCTTCACGCAGTGAGGTCGTTCACCTCAGAGCGAAAATTCTGGGTATTCAGCATGTTTCCGTAAGTCCCAGACCGAAAATTGAGATTCTTGAAGAGTGGCTTTACAAAATGGGTCTCGGATTTGAAAACGTCGCCTATATTGGTGACGACATCAATGATGTGGACATGCTTGAGAAAGTTGGACTTAGCGCGGCTCCGGCCGATGCAGTATATGAGGCCCGGGCTGCTGCCAAAATTGTACTGCAGCGTAAAGGAGGGGATAGTTGTGTGAGGGAGTTTTTGGATGGGTATGTGTGTATTAAGTACTAAGTACAAAGTACTAGGTACTAAGCCCAAAGTTCTGTCTACAACGTACAAAGTACCAAGAGCAAAGTACATCGTGTAAAAAACAAAGTAACAGGTACAAATTACATTCATCAAATACAAATCTCAGGTGCAAAGACACCAGAAATAATTCTTGTTACATAATCCATAGTACTTGATACCTAATACTTAGTACTTAATACTTGGTACTTCATACTTAATTCTTTACTTCCTGTCGAGGATGCTTTGTTTTTGCAGGATTTCTTTCTTTTTCTGCTCGATTACATCGTGTTTTTCGGCGATTGCCTTTTCGACCTGATCAAGTTCGATTTGGAGTTTCTCATGGGTACTTTTCGCTTTGGAGGCGTTTTTCTCAAGGGTTTTCAATTCTTTCTTGATGATTTTGGGATTCATGGTCGACATGGCTCCGCTCAGCACAGCGGTTTCTGTCTCGAGTTTGGTGATATCACTGCGATACTGGCGTCGTTCATCCTCCAGCTTTCCTTTGTCTTTTTCAATCGAACGAGACTTCTTCTCCGATTTTGAGATACTCTTTTCGAGTTGTTTTACATCTCTTTGAGAAGTCTGTTCCTGTGCGCGCGCTGCCTCCACTTCCTGAGCCCTCAGGAGGGCAAGCGAGTCTACCGGCTCTGTGCTTTTAAGAATGGCTTCGTTGGTCCTACGCTCATCACGGGAAATATCGGTTTTACGCTGCGCATCTGAAAGTGTATTTTCGGAGCTTCCTTTCGTGTTTTGCAAAACATCACGATCTGACCGGTTATCCTGGAGTTCACTTTGACTTTTCTGAATATCACTGGATACTTTCGACTCCTTTTTTTTCAGCGATTTGAGCTCTTTGTTTTTGGATTTTAATTCCGATTTTTTGGCGCTGTAATTAAAAGCGGCAAATTCAGTTTCTTTCTGGCTGCGCATGGCAGAGATGTTTTCCGCATCCCGCCGGGCCTGTTCGGCTTCCGGTCGAACTTTTACCACGGATTTTTCGAGTTTGACTATTTCTTTTTCCTGTGAACTGATTATTTTTTCCAGGTCTTTGATTTCAGATTTTAGTGTATTTGCGTCTTTGGTCTCATCCTGCGCTATGGCGTGGAAACTAAAGGCAAAAAAAATGACAACGAGCAGATGTATTTTCATGGCTATGATTGTGAAGCAAACGCGAATGTTTGCAATGACTTAAAGGTAGTCAAAAGTTCGTTGGAAAGTGCCTGAATTTTATTGGAACTATGCCATGCGTGAATGCGTTCGGCAAAAACATCAATTGGCAAGGACCCTTTTACGGTTTTATTCAGCTGCTGGCATGCCCGTCAGGTTTAATCGGGTGTATTGACCAAGACTTTCAGTCTGCAAAATCCCGCTTGTTTGACTTTTTTGCACCAGATTCTCAACTAATGCCATATACGCTGCGTAAGAGAAGATCTGAATATTGGATTGAGCTTCGTCTTTAATCATATTCTTATACCATACCTTTAATGGCTTAAAACCGCTGGTTGATAATATTTGTTCTGATGTTTGATTTTTTGCTGAATTGTGTGTTCATCATCCTTGCCGTTTATCTGGGCATCTGTGTGTTTTACTTCTTGTTTCAGGAGAAACTTATTTTCGTTCCACTGGGAACAAAAAAAGCGGATTCACCTGTGGTTTTAGCCTCGCGGTTTGTTGAGATTTTTCTCGAAGGGGTAGAAGGCGGACGAATTCACGCCATTCATATCAAAGCAAAAAAACCACGGGGATGCATTCTTTACTTCCATGGTAATACGGGTGGAATTTCGAGATGGGGAGCGATTGCCGAAGAATTGGCCTCTTTTGGGTTTGACGTTTTTCTGCCGGACTATCGCGGATATGGCAAAAGCCGGGGCCCGCGCACCGAAGAAACGCTATACAGCGACGCCATGTTGTGTTACGAAACCTTGTTGAAATCGTACCCGCAGGAGAAAATTTGCATTTATGGACGCTCTCTGGGCTCCGGAATTGGATCGTGGCTCGCCTCTAAATCAAAACCGGGCGCACTTATTCTCGAAACACCATATAACAGCATGACCGAGGTTGCGAAATACCATTCCAAGATTATCCCTGTCGGACTTTTTCTGCGGTATCGGTTCAACAGCGAAGCATTTTTGCAACATACGGAAGCACCAATCCTTATTGCCCACGGAACCAAAGACAATATTGTACCTTACAAATCCGGCCTGAAACTGTACAACAGTTTGCGGGAACGCGAAAATGTGGAAATGCTCACCATCCCCGGCGGAAAACACGGAAA
>JBGTLS010000671.1:0-5086 GCA_041744015.1 Cryomorpha sp.
GATGGCGGTAGTTTCAAAAATCATGACGTACCTGAAAGCAGCCTCCATGCGCTTTCGCGGCATATGCCTCACCATGTTGCTCAGAAGTATGGGCTGCAAGGTTGGCAATGGGCTGAGGGCCGCCGGTTGGCCGGTTTTCCGGCTCTACCCTTCCGGAAATTTTACCATCGGTGACCATGTGACATTCGGAAAAGACGTGACTTTCGAAATTCCGCAGGGAGGAAAATTGCACATAGGCCACTACGTGTTTCTAAGCGACCGGGTGGTGCTGAGCACCCTGACCGAAATCACGCTCGGAGATTATGTGAGCATCGCAGAAAATACAGGCATACGCGGCTCCTTCCACCGTTTATCCCCGCACGAACTCGCGGTAAAACAACCCTCCGATTCCGCCCCCATCCGCATTGACCGCGGGGTGGGCATCGGAGCAAATTCCGCCATCCTTATGGGCGTGCATTTGCCGGAAGGCGCTATCGTTGGAGCGCATTCCGTGCTGAGCAAGTCCGTAACCTATGAAATCAACGGAATTTATGCCGGGGCTCCGGCCAAATTGCTGAGGTACAGAGCGTAACTACAGGTTCGGCTGGTGTGTCGGATTACTCAAGTTTCACATACTTTCATCCTGTCGATTTCTTCTTCGCTCGAGCAAATTTAATCAGGTAATGAGATAGTTATAACGCCATTAATGAGCAGCTTGCGCATGTTGATAATTCGGCATTGAATTAAATTTTTTGCCGTTCTTTTTGCCTTGACGCAAAAAGAACCAAAAAAGTCAAGGGCAATCCAATGCTTCCCCGCGCTCTGAAAAAAAAGCGCCAGATCAGGGGAAGTAATGGGCAGGGGCCCAAACGACAAGCGCCTTCCCCGATCTGGCTGCTTTTTTTTCATTCAACCCACCGCCCGCCGCTGGATTGCCCGGGCCTACGCGCGGTATCGCAGGTTGGTGTTAATTTTTCTGAGCAATGAAGATCATGTGGATTAACACTTTGATTCTACCTCTGAAATTAAATGATGTGCAAAATTAGAGCTAGATTACATCAAACCCCAGATCCCGAATAAGATGAAAAACAAATAAAATCCTATCAACACTGCTTTCAAGTATCGACTCCAGGGAATCCGCGATAAGCTTACCAGTGCCAAAATATTCAACCCTAACAAAATCAGATGACCCGTTGTATTCATCATACCAGCCGTAAGTGTATCAAAACACTCCACTCTGAAATCGTGGGTGTCGTAAGCATAGAAAACATAGGTCCACGCAAGCACGGTGTAAACATTCATGACAAGTATAAGGATTACTGAGATTTTCAGTGCTTTCATGGAAACAGAATTAATATTGTTGCAGGACAAATATAGACTTAAGAGAACGCTGCACAGTTCACAAAAAAGGGCTACCGATAAAAGTAGCCCTGATGCCTTGTGGTGGCCCCGACGAGAATCGAACTCATATCTAAAGTTTAGGAAACTTCTATTCTATCCATTGAACTACGGGGCCCGAAAAAGGGCTGCAAAAATAGGAATCTTTTACCGGACTGTGGCGCCGTTGCCTACAGCATCATCCGGCCGCACAAAAGTGAGTCGGCCATCGGCATCTTCCGCCATCAGGATCATGCCCTGCGATTCGATGCCCTTGATTTTTCGCGGCTCGAGATTCATCAGGATGGACACTTGTCTTCCGGGCAAATCTTTGGGGTCGTAATATTCGGCGATGCCCGATACCACCGTGCGCTGATCGAGACCTGTGTCGAGTTTCATTTTGAGCAATTTGTCGGTTTTGGGCACGCGCTCAGCTTCGAGGATGGTCGCCGTGCGGATGTCCATTTTCATGAAATCATCAAAGGCTATGGCTGATTTTTGTGGCATATGTACAATTTCTTTGGGTTGGTTTTCGGCGGCGGAAGCACGGAGTTTTTCGACCTGCAGGGCGACCTGCTCATCTTCCACGCGCTGATAGAGCAATTGGGGTTCTGCGATTTGATGTCCGTCTGGAAGCAGGTTGCCCACCGTTTTCCAATCGCATGACGGAAGTTTCAACATGTCGCGCAATCGGCGGGTGGTATGCGGGAGGAAAGGATCGGCGATGATGGTGAGATGGGCCGCGATTTGCAAACAAATATTGATCACCGCAGCGGCTTTTTCCGGGTCGGTTTTCACGAGTTTCCAGGGCTCGGTTTCCGTCAGGATTTTATTTCCCGCCCGGGCGAGGTTCATCATGGCCGCCTGCGCATCGCGAAAACGGTATTCTTCGATGTTTTCCGCCACTTCCCGGTGGGCCAAAGCTATGGCTTCCGACACATTGATTGCGTGAAGTTCAGACAAATCCTGATTTCCTGCCGAAGGCACTTTCCCTTCGAAGTTTTTCTGGGTCAGAATCAGCGTCCGGTGGATGAAATTCCCAAATACGGCCACCAATTCATTGTTTACCCGCGCCTGGAAATCGACCCAGGTAAACTCGCTGTCGCGAAATTCCGGGGCAATGGCATTGAGCACATAGCGCAGTTCGTCTTCCCTTCCGGGAAAATCTGCGAGATACTCGTGCAGCCATACAGCCCAGTTGCGCGAGGTGCTGATCTTTTTTCCCTCGAGGTTCAGAAATTCGTTGGCCGGCACGTTGTCAGGAAGGATATACTCACCGTATTCCTTCAAAATGATCGGGAAGATGATGCAATGAAAAACGATGTTGTCCTTTGCCAGAAAATGGATCAGTTTGGTGTCCGGACTTTGCCAGTAAGGTTTCCAGTCATTGCCCGATTCTTCTGCCCAGGCCTTGGTGGCGCTGATATAACCGATAGGTGCATCCAGCCAGACGTAGAGCACTTTGCCCGGCGCATCGGAGAGCGGTACAGGAACTCCCCAATCCAGATCGCGGGTCATGGCCCTGCCCTGCAAACCCCCGTCAATCCAGGATTTGCACTGCCCCAACACCTGTTTTTTCCATTCCGCAGGATCGTGGTGGGGTTTCCCGTCAAGGGTTCCGGTAGAAATCCACTCGCGCAGCCAGTTTTCGTGGCGCTCCATGGGCAAATACCAATGAGAGGTTTCGCGCAATACAGGCGTCGCGCCGCTCAATGTCGACCGCGGATTGATCAGATCTTGTGGACTCAGCGTACTGCCGCAGTTTTCGCACTGATCGCCATAGGCATTTTCAAAACCGCACTTGGGACAGGTACCGGTGATGTAACGATCGGCGAGAAACTGTTCGGCCTCCGGGTCGAAATATTGTTCCGAGGCTTTCACTTCGAAAGAACCTTTTTCCAGCAATTTGAGGAAAAAATCCTGCGCCGTGCGGTGGTGCAGGGCATCGGATGTGCGGTGGTATATGTCAAAACCAATCCCAAAATCGGCAAAGGCTTTTTGGTTGATCACGTGAAATTCATCGACGATTTCCTGAGGCAATTTTCCCGCTTTTTTGGCCTTCAGGGTAATGGCAGCCCCGTGTTCGTCGCTTCCGCACACGAATACCACGTCGCGGCCGCGCGCCCGCAGGTACCGCACATAGATGTCGGCCGGAATGTACACCCCGGCCATATGCCCGATATGGAGCGGGCCATTGGCATACGGCAGCGCGGCAGTGATGGTATATCGCTTAGGAATATTCAATGCGAATTTGCTTGTTTGTAAGGCGCAAAGATAATTACTTCACCAAACCAAAATTGAAAGATCATGGTCACCGTTACCCCTCCATATTTGTTGCCCGGCGACACCATCGCTCTGGTGGCTCCGTCGAGAAAAGTCTCTGCAGATTTCATCCATTTTGCCACCTCCCTTATTGAGTCGTGGGGATACCGCGTTAAGGAGGGGAAGCATCTTTTCGCCAGTGATCATCAATTTGCGGGCAGCGATGCCCAGCGTGCGTCCGACCTCAATGACGCCATTCGCGACCCGGAAGTGAAGGCCATTTTCTCAGCGCGCGGTGGTTATGGAGCTACGCGTTTGCTGGAGGAGTTCGACGTTTCAGCTTTCGCCAAAAGTCCAAAATGGATTGTGGGATACAGCGATTCCACTGCCTTTCTTCACCACATTTTCCGGGAAACCGGGGTGCAAACCATACACGGGAGCATGCCTGTAAATTTTGAAACAAACAGCCCGGAAGCGCTCTTGAGTTTGCAACATCTCCTTTCGGGAAAAACGATCAGCTACGAGGCGCCTGCCCATGAGCTGAACCGACCTGGTATCGCCGAAGGGCTGATGATCGGTGGAAATCTGAGTGTGATTTTTAGTCTTTTGGGATCTGCTTCGCAGATCGATACCCGGGGACACATTCTTTTTCTGGAAGATCTAGACGAGTATCTCTACCACATCGACCGCATGATGTTGGCGTTGCACAGGGCTGGTATGCTGAATCAACTTGCGGGATTGGTGGTGGGCGGAATGACAGACATGCGTGATAACGAAGTGCCTTTCGGCAAAAACGCTGAAGAAATCGTGGTTGAACATGTCTCACAATTCGACTTCCCGGTGTGTTTTGGTTTTCCCTCGGGTCATATTTCAAACAACCTCGCGTGGATTCACGGCAAAAAAATAAGGCTGGAGGTCAATGACCACCAGCCTTCATCACTAAACCACTCCTCTTAGTTTATTCCCTCTCGAACTTTGAGTAGTTCGCAGGAATCTCAAAAAGCTTGTTGTCGAGATTTCCTTTTTTCATATCCATTACCTGGAGTTTTGAAAGCTCCATTCCGTCTGTTTTCTTTTCAATTCCAAGCATCGGAAAAAATCCGTTCAGGTCTGGAATATTCATGAAGTACACAGCGAGTTTGTCTTTTCTGTTCAGCGTTTCGAGCAATGGTACAAAGAAATCGAAGTGATCATCGGCCACCCAAAAGGTGATTTCACGACCATCTGTTTTACCAGATACCTTTACCTCAGTACATTTATAACCATTGATCTCCTGTGTATTGCTTGTTTTTTGCACGTACACTTCGGTATCTTTAGAAGGTCGCTTATTGGGAACATCTATGTACATTTGTCGCTCAGGACTCAATGCTTTCACGGTGTTGGCTTTTGTATCCACAATCATGATACCTTGAATCTCGCCATTTTCGCCAAGTTCTTCCACACGTACTTTGTCACCTTTGACATAATA
>JBGTLS010000672.1:0-4111 GCA_041744015.1 Cryomorpha sp.
CATCCCCGTAATCGTAATGATAAGATACCGCTGTACTTTGCGTAACCGATAAATTTTTAAATGATACGTCAAGAGGGGCGCATCCTGATAAAGGAATCGCCTCAAAGTCGGCAATCGGATTGGCATGAATCCGGATATCGATGGAATCGGAACGACTGCAACCATTTTCGCTGATGGTCAGCATAGCCTGGTAGGTACCTGGGGTTGGAAAGGTAATGTTGGCAGGATTCTGACTTGCACTGATTGCTGGTATTGCACTTTCGAATTGCCAATTGAAAGAAGCTCCGGCAGTAAAACTTCCACCCGCCTGCAAATTGATCGAATGATCGTCAAAGCAAATCACAGGAAGCGGTTCGACCTGTGGGAAAAGAAGGGGGCGGATATTAAAAGTTTCTGTATCGCTTACCGGGCAATTATTCGCTCCATTTCCAGTGAGAGTCACTGTATAAGTGCCTTCATTGGGAAATGTGAAACCTGGATTTGGCGCCGTACTGACGTCAGCGTCGGAACCAGGGACGCCAAAATTCCACATGAAGTTGCTGACATTGGAACTGGTCTGGCTAAACGCATGGGTTAGGCCATTGCAGAAAACACTTTGCGGATTTATTTGAATGATCGCTTCCGGTTGCACCGTGACAAAAATCTGATCGACTGCCGTACAAATATTGTTGAGTACGGAGACCGTGACCGGGTATACTCCCGCTCCCGGAAAAATGATATCATCCGCCGAAAGTCCGGTAGATGTTGGAGGAGAGGCTGCTTCTCCAAAATCCCAGATCACTGTGGAATTGACCTGATCAAAATCGCCGTTTGACTCAAAGCTGAATTGTTGCTGTCCATCCACACATTCAAATGTGGAAAGGGTGATGGCCACATCAATGGTATAAAAAAGCGGCAGGTCAATGTAGAGCGTATCTGAGCAAAAAAATCCGGGATTGGTGACCAACATAACCACATAAACACCCGTATCGGGATAGGTATATGTGGGACTGTACAAAGAGCTGACATCAGTCGTGGTATTTGGGTCACCGAAATCCCACTGGAAGATATTGTCGGGATTGCTCAGGTTTTCAAATGTAAATGTGAGACCCTGACAGAGATCATTTATTTCCGGTTGCGCGACGATGGCTTGTGTGGTTTGTTCGCAAAATGCCACATTGAACTGAAAATCCCGGGTATTTGTGCTGAGCAAAACCCCGTCGCGCCACTCTTCCACACAGACACCCACCACGAATTGACCAAGATTGACAGCGGTACCCGTAAGAAGTCCAGTCACTGGATTAATTGACAATTCAGGGAGTCCGTTTAATGGCTCGGTAGCGCTGAAGTTTGGCCCCCAGATTACGGTATTGTAAGGTGGATTGGAAGGTGGAATCGGCATAGGCATATCCTGACTGGCTCCCAGAAAAGGCGAACAAAGTGAGTAAACAAGTGAATCTCCATCAAGATCAGTCGCGCTGTGATCAAAATTGATAGGTTCCTGGGCGCAAAGTACCGGGGGTGGAAAGTTGTTGTAAAAAGGACTCGAGTTGCATTCCGCATCAGACTCCGGTGGAATGGTGGATACAATTGTGAGACCCTGAGCACCGGGGTTTATAAGATTTTGAATGGTCCCGTTTCGGCAGCAGCGCTGATAAACCACCTTATACATTTGGGTGTTGTTCGGAACTGTCACGATAAACGTGTAGGTACCTTCCTGAACACAAATGTCGGGAGGAATCGCAATACAAAGCGTTTCCAAATCCGTATTGACAAGCTGAATATTGCCGACAACAGCTTGTTGTTGCTGTATCAGCACATTATTTGCATTGAAAATTCCGAAAGTGGCCGGATTATCGAAAAAAGCGCCGGTAGAATTACAATCCCGAAAAATCTTCATGGTAAACAGGTAGGTATTCGGACCCGTGCATTCATAAAACATCTCCCCGCCAATGATATGCTCAGCTCTTCCCGCTGCAGAAATCAGCAGAAAAATGGTAAGGGCCGCAAATATCCTGGCTTTTAACAATGTGATCGGTTTGATGGGTTATCTGATTTGACGAATTCCTCGATACAGGGTTG
The DNA here is from genome assembly GCA_041744015.1 of Cryomorpha sp. Taxonomy (GTDB): domain Bacteria; phylum Bacteroidota; class Bacteroidia; order Flavobacteriales_D; family Cryomorphaceae; genus JBBQZU01. The sequence continues at coordinate 2,062 of JBGTLS010000672.1, forward strand.
TATTTTCTATTTCCAGCACAAAATAAGGCTCTCATCCTTCAAATCAAACCTTTGCTGGAAAATAAAAACCGGAACCGTGGATTCTTTACGATTAAAATTAATCAATAGTTGGTCATAAAATGAAGTCAACTTCTTCACCATGAAATAAATCAGAATATTTATTTTCATGTATTAATTTATCTTTAAGGTTTTCCGGGAGGTAACCAGTTACATTTCTGGCAAGATGACCGCACTCACAAACTGCCTTCAGCTTTCGCAAAATTCGTCTCGCAGTTTTTACGAAAGTTTTCAAAAGATTCCTCATCCGTTTCAACCCAATGCCCGGAAGCCAGGTCTAGCATATCACTGATAAAATAGCGGTCCGGAAGGATTTTTGCAACGAAGCGCTCAATGCGATAATACCGGCCAATGATCTGAATTTCTTCAAAAGTCTCAGCCGACAACACTTTAAAATAGGATTTGTTATTAGGATATTTGCGGTAAGCAGGAAAGGAAACCATTAAAGCCAAATCTGAATTAAATGTCCGACAAAGATACCTTCTATCAAAAAGCGCGAAAACACTACGAAGCCAAAAAATTTGAGGATGCCATCTATTGGTATACCCGGGTGCTCACCGTGGATGGGAACGATGCCGACATCTACAGCGAAAGAGCGGTGGCTTATTTTCATCACCAAAAACTCCGCGAATCGCTCGATGACATGAATCGCGCTCAGGCATTGGAACCGGAAAACGCCTATCGCTATGCGAGCCGCGCTTACATACGCGACGCAATGGGCGACCTGGAAGGCGCCATCGCCGATTACCAGATTGCCATCAAAATCGACCCCGAAGACGCCGTGGCGCACAACAACCTCGGCATGCTCGAAGAAAAACGCGGCCATCACCAGCAAGCCAAAGTGATGTTCGATTTTGCTGACAAGCTCGCAAAGGACTTTCCACAGGGTGAGGAACCCGAAAGACCCAAAAACATTCAAAAAGACATTGACAAAAACGCCCGCGAAAAGTCATTGATCGCAGAAGCCGGGAATGTATTCCGATCAAAAACCGCCTTTCGGGAATTTCTTACATTTATCCGAAACGGATTTAAATAATGCAAACTTTTCTGGGTACCGTTTCGCAAGCCCTGCTATCGCGAAATGTGCCACTTGAAAATCAGGTGGTGGTGTTGCCGACCCAAAGGGCAGCTTCTTTTGTGAAACAGTGGCTCTGCCGGGAATTGAAGCAAAATTCATGGCTCCCGCGTTTTACCACACTCAACAGCTGGGCCGAAGAAGTGTCCGGGATGCGCTCAGCCGATCAGCTCCACCTCAAATTTGCCTGTTTCGAGGCCTACCAAAAGGTCATGGGCGCCGGAGCGCAGGATTTGTCTGGATTTTTTTCCTGGGTTGATGTGCTGTTGGGTGATTTTAATGATATCGACGGGCATCTGGTCGAGCCGAAAGTCATTTTCAGAGAACTGAAAGACTATACCGATATCGAACATTTCAGTTTTCTGAACGAACCGCTGAGTGGGAAGCAGGAAAGCTACCGCAATTTCTGGAAAGCCATACCCGAAATTCACAAATTGCTCAAGGAAAATCTGCTCGCCGATGGACTCGGTTATCCCGGGTACATCATGCAGCAGGCGGCAGAACAATGGCCGGCTTTCGCCGAAAAAAACCCCGATATTTTCGTTACGATTGCCGGGTTTAACGCGCTTTCGGGCGCTGAGCGCAAATTGCTCAGGCAAATGAGGGCCTCCGAAAAAGCCGAAATTTATTTCGACACGGACGTCTGGTATCTGGATCAAAAAGAAAACCACGCCGGGCTTTTTATGCGCAAATCACTGGCCGACAAAGCCGGTGTCTTCCTCTCCACCGAACGATCAATCGGTGAAAAACCGATGAATATCAATTTGTGCGAAGCCAACAACCGCGCCGATCAGGCCGATATGGTGGCCGCACTCATCAGCCAAATCCCAAAAGAAGATATATCCGAAACCGCCCTGGTGCTCGCCGATGAAAGTTTGCTTATCCCCATCCTGAACCGACTTCCCCCAAATATCACAG
>JBGTLS010000673.1:0-2532 GCA_041744015.1 Cryomorpha sp.
GCAACAGTGAAAAAGTGGTATCCCGCGCGGCCATTGCCGAAAAGGTTTGGGAAATCACTTTTGATACCGGCACCAATGTGGTGGATGTGTACGTGAATATCCTGCGCAAAAAAATAGACCGGGATTTTGAGCTGAAACTTATCAAAACCCGGATCGGAATGGGTTATATTTTGAGTCAGGGAGGTTAGATATGGAAATTCGCAAGAAACTGACTTACCTCTTCGTAGGCATTGTAGCAATCCTACTCTTAATATCCTCCCTTGCCATTTATTATTTCTCAGCCAATCACCGGGAGGAAGATTTTTATAAACGTCTGCACAACAAAGGCCAGAATACGGCCAAGCTGCTTTTGGAAGTGGAAGAAGTGGATGCGGCCCTGCTTCAAAAAATTGAAGCGGGAAGTCCCCAGACGCTGCATGGGGAAAAACTCGTGATCTTTAACTACAAAGACGAAATACTTTACAGTTCCGATGACTCATCAACACTGCATATCACCTCTGATATTTTGAACCAAATCAGGCTGGACGGAGAAGTCCGGTACAGGGAAAAGGGACATGAGGTATTGGGATTTATGTTTCTCGACACATACGATCGGTTTGTGGTTATCGCAGCCGCCAAAGATGTTTTCGGCTTCCGCAAAATAAGAAACCTCCGTTTGATTCTGTTGATTGTATTTGCCGGTGGCGTTGTGATTGCCACGCTGCTGGGTTGGGTATATGCCGGACGCGCGCTGAAACCCATTTCCAAAGTGGTAAGCGAAGTGGAACAGATCAGCATCGCCAATCTCGATCGCAGAATCGATGAAGGCAATTCGCAGGATGAAATAGCCCGGCTGGCGTCAACCTTCAATAAAATGCTCTCCAGATTGGAGAAAGCATTTACCATGCAAAAGAATTTTATCGCGAATGCATCTCATGAACTGCGCACACCATTAACCGCCATCAGTGGTCAGTTGGAAGTGATGTTGATGCAGGAAAGAACATCTGCTGAATACCGTCAAACCATGGTTTCAGTATTTGAAGACATTAAAAACCTGAATACCACTTCAAACCGGTTGTTGCTTTTGGCGCAAGCCAACTCCGAAATAGCCCGCAAAGACATTAAACCCGTACGCATTGATGAGGTGGCCTGGCTGGCCCGTACCGAAGTATTGAAGCGCGACAGCAAGTACAGTATCGACATTGTACCCGACGACACCATTGACGATGAATCCAGACTCACTGTAAATGGCAATGAGCAACTGCTTAAGACCGCCATTATCAACCTGATGGACAATGGTTGTAAATATTCTGAAAATCACAATGTCCGGGTTGATATATCATTTGGTGATAATCAGGTAAAATTAAAATTCAGCGATCAGGGCATTGGCATTCCTCCTGAAGACATCAAGCGCATTTTTGAACCTTTTCACCGGGCCGGCAACGCTATTACGTACAAGGGGCATGGTATTGGCCTTTCACTGGTGGCCCGCATCACCGAACTTCACGAAGGTATCATTTCAGTGGAATCCGAACCCGGGGAGGGAACCATTTTCACCTTTACCTTGAACACTTTCCAGTCCTGACAGGCGTTTCAAAGCCTCATGAAAATTTTAATCACTTTTTAATCTCGTCTTCATTCCGTCCTCATGTAGTGCCTGCACCTTTGCTTCACAAAACAAACAAGCAAAATTAAAACAACATGAAAACGTCAGAGAGTAAAACAAAAATAGCAGCCGTTGCCGTAACCTGTCTGTTTTTTGTATCCCTTACAGGCCTGGTCATTCTTCAGGACTCCAACACCTCACTCGAAGAACTTTTGAATGGCAGCAAACTTAAAAATGAAAGTTTATTGTCTGAAAAGCTCACAGTAGAGAAAGAAATCAGTGAATTGAAAAAACAGATTGCAAAACAACTGGGCAAAAATAAAGAAATGGACCAGCTGCTTGCACAAGCGAACGCAAATCTTGCAAGAAAAGAGCAGGAAATACGAAAACAAGCTGGTAACAACACCTTTAAAAAAGACCTCGCTGACCTGCGTCAGATAAAAAGCAGTCTCGAAAAAGATGTGGAATTTCTGAATGGAAAAATCAGAAATCTGGAAGCAGAAAAAGACAACCTGAACAATCAATTGGCCATGGCACAGGCGCAAAACAAAGAACTCAACAATACCGTGAGCCTCATGGAAGCGATGGCCATTAACAATTACCGAATCGATGCTACCAAGAAAAATGAGCAGCTCACTGTAATAGCGCGAAAAACCAAAAACCTTAAAATGGCTTTTGACCTCCCTCAGCACATTGCATCAAACATCAACTTTAAGGTGCGCACTCCTGATGGAAAAATCATAGACAAGTCAGATGCTACACTTGCCTACGGAGTTGTGGAAAACGGTGGAGACCTGACCGCCAGTATCCAGCCCATACCTGTGGACATGAAGGTTAGCAAACGCATCGAAATGAGCTATCAGCCAAAAGAAAAATTGAAAAAAGGAGTGTATACCATAGACATCATGAATGGCGACACCTACATCTCCAGTTGCCAGGTGAAACTG
>JBGTLS010000674.1:0-8370 GCA_041744015.1 Cryomorpha sp.
TATCCCTGTAAACCAGATAAATCACCAAAATATGAGTCGATTAGCTCCTTTCTTTTTTGAGTGGTTTCATAGATGACGGTCAGATGATTTTTATTTGTTTCAAAATATCCTGTGGTTACAAGTGCATTTAAGCTTGTTGGATCAATTTCAGTTTGAGCGCAAACCTCATACGCTCCGATCAGGGATATTATACATGAAAGTGGACCCGGAAGATCTACTTCTGGACTGACAAGGTCGAGCATACAGTCAAGGGTTTCTTCAGGAGTTTCAGCAAAAAAGAAACAAGTAACCTCATCAAAACCAGGCAAGGGAATGCCCAAACATCCGGCCACGGCACTTACAAGAGTTGCAATACATTCCCAACAACTTACAAATTCCGTAGAGGACACAGATTCAATGGGAGACGCAGTGTATGGCGGCAATGGTGGTGGACAGTTCACGCAAGCGGGAAAACCTTGGTAAGGTTCATAATTGGCGGTGAGATTTGACAATGGATTGTTTCCGGAAATGGGATTGTTATTTGGACTCGCAGTGCACACTCTCTCGGTATAAGAGAACAGCACCCCATTTCGCTGCCAAAGACCATTCAATCCGCAATAATATTTATACACAACTTGGACGACATCCTGGCATGGCAGTGATTCATCAGCTAAGTGCATATAGTCGTTGGTATCCATCCCTAAAAATTCCGATATGATGCCTACCGACAAGGCAGATCCGTCAACAGACGATTCGTCTGGATCAGCTCTCCGCTGCATGATGATTGGGATATTAACCGATGTAAGCGCCGGGAGATCGGAGGCTACATAATTGGTTATGAATTCATAAACAGGATCGTCTTGAGGTAGATTGAATTCTACCTCCAATGCAGTAACCAAGCCCTGGTTCGTAATACTGGCGTTGAAAGCGTAGATTTCCCCAGTTTCAAGTTCAGGCAGTGTACTCGGAAAATCTATGGTTACTACTGGCATTGGGATATTCGTCTCGAAAGTGGTAATCAATATGATTTCGTACGAGTCCTCAATAGTCGTGGGAACCACGCTCCAACTAAAAGTGATCGCCTGATAGTTCAGAAATGCGGACACTTGTTCAGTGAGCCCCGGATTTATTTCAATTACCGCGTTATAAGGGAGATGTTGTTCTTTTTGAACATTAACCTTATAAATTCCCTCCGGAATACCATTGATAGTAAATTGACCAAGCGAATCTGTGACACCTGACCCCACCACAACATTTGTATAAAAATGTCTCACACTGACAGTTGCACCTGCCACTTTTGGCTGCCCTTCTGCGAAATACGTGAACTGATTGCTCACGTCAACATGGAGATTCCCCTCTGATTCGGCCACCTTGGTAAACGTAAAAGGAATATTTCGAAAATTTCCAAACTGTGCTGATATGACAATGTTGCCTTGAACCGGAAAATTGAAAGGAATATCATCAGTGGCATTAAATCGCAGAATAATGGAAATGGTATCGTCGGGTAGAATATTTGAAATGACATTTGGGGTAACACTTTCGAGCCACGATACAGATGGAATATTCACGCTTACAAGCCCTGTGGGTGCTATTCCCGTATTGCTCACTTTGATCTCCACAAGTGAAAATCCTGTACTGACACTCGCACTGGTGGAAATATTTGACTGGTTTGCAACCAAATATCCCGTTTGTGGCTTGCAGAAGTATGCCAAATTTGTGTTTTGGATGATGCCTTCATCTGTATTGATTTGCATGACTGCAATTGAAAAGTTTGAGCCGGGACTGACACTTGCACCAGAAATCACGTAATTAATAAAACTTGTTGAACCTCCTGCAAGCTGTGGTAATGTATCAAACTGGATGTAGGCACCAGTGGGTAGCGATTGAGATACAAAGTGCAGATTGTTTAGAGGAGAATTTGAAAGATTCTGAACGGCCAAACTACCTGATAAGGTATCACCCAATACAAAAAGGAATTGAGGAACCACATTATTGTTCAATCGCACACCTAAGATATCAAACGAATCCTGGCTGATAGTGCTGTTTAAGCCGGGAAAAGATGCTCCTACAATGTAGTTTCCCGATTCGTTTGGCATCGGATTGAAGACTGCCTCAAAACTGCCGTCAGCCTGGGTCTGGGCCATGACTACGCGTCTTAATCCGTTGGTAATAATGTAAACTTCTACTTCTTCGTTACCGGCAACCTCTCCATTGACGTAGCTTGCTGTTCCATGAATAGGTACCGGCGTATTTCTAAGGTAAAATTCTGAATCAACCTGAGCTATTGCATTGTAGTCCGGAAGTATTTGAATATTGAATGGAACTGAAAGGTTGTTTACATAAGTAAGTTCCGCCGGACTTTGAAGCGGGTTTATTTGGTATAATATTTTCCAATTGCCCGGTAAATTCGGCATGCTCACCGCATTGAAAACTTCAATCTGCTGCCCAACAGCAATAGTAGAGCTAATTAAATCTTCACTTATTAGCAAATCCTGTCCATCTAAAATATTGTTTGATGAGAGAAAACCTCTTAAAAGCACACCAGTTGGACAGGTGGCAAATCCATTATTGGACACTGTAACTTTGTAAGGTAATATTCCAAGGGCAGGGACTTCCGTTTGATTAATCTCCACAGAGGCTATCTGAAGATCTGGTTTATTAATATCTGTAACCACAATAAATGTGATTCCCGGCGAAAATCCGTCTACTGTTGCGGTCAGATAAACTGTTTTGTTTCCATCATTCACCCCATCATCAATAGTGGTGATTGGCACTTCCGTAAAAGTGGAACCCGAAGGAATTACAACGCTCATTGGCAAAATGGCCTCTTCGATGTTAGAAGAGTGCAGGATTACAGTGAGCGCAGTATCAGTTGGGGTATTTCGGGAAATTTTTAGTGTACTGGCATTGCTCAATCCTTCCTGCAAGGTAAGCGGATTCGCCTGCAAGGAAAGTGCTGGACCGTCGTTATCCGCTATCACTATTTCAGTTGAGGAAAAGGAAGGATAGGAGTCCGGCGAGTTGCAACCACAATTCGATAATATTGCACTGGCGGAAATTTGCACTGTTCTGAAACCGTCGACAATGCTATTGTCAACCACTCCAATATTGAAGGTTTTCTCTTGCTCACTATTGGCGAAATTAAGGCCACCGGGGATAATAAGCGTATTCCCTTGGCTTGGTGTCAGCGTTATACTAAAAGCTCCTTGAATACTTCCTGGAAGTCTTGTTATCGTCGCTTCCGTCGCAAAAAATCCAGCACTCTCTGAAATAGTATCTTTTTGTACCGTTAGTTCAATTCCTAAATAGTCATCATCAACCAGATAGATTTCTGCATTGGCTGGCAAATGACCGGAAGCACTTGCTGACAACATTATATAAGTATTTAAATCAGGCACCGAATTTTGAACGCCTGTTGCTGATATCGTCACAGTTGCCTGGCCAGGAATCAATTCCACCGAACCCGGTACGGATATCCGGCTGGCGCTTGATGAACTTAAAAACAAAGTGAGCGGATTGACAAGTGGTAAATTCGTTCCTATATCAAAAGTGAAGTTTTGTCCTTCAGTAATTGTATCAGGGAGGTTGGTCAAACTCAGTGAAGGTAAGTCATTGTCAACCAAGGTGAATGTCACGTTGTCACTCGCGAATCCGCTGGCTTCAATAGTAAAGGAGCTGATAATAGGTCCTTCCACCAGAACATTATCGAGTGCAGTTATTGTGATTGTTCTGGAGGATTGACCAGCCAAAAGGAAAGTGTTTTCTGGAAATGAAAATCTTTCGGGATGAGACGAAGAAACATTGATGTTTAACAATGAATTTATTGCTCCACTGCGGGTAATCTGAATAATTGCTGGCTGACCTTCAGTGACGGTGTTTGGCCCTGTTGCAATAAGAACTTTGCGTACTTCCCAGGCATCGGCCTGAATGGCTGTGTTGTTCTGAATTCCCCCTTCGACTTCAATGAGCGATTGTGGTGGTACAATTTCCACCACAAAAACACCAGTAGCTCCAATTGTGAGCACGTTTGGCATTTGAACTGACCTGCTTCTGTTCAAATCCTGGTCTACCCCAAGAGAACCAGTTTCACTGAAAGTAAATTGTCCGAGTAATGTTCGATTTTGTCCTTCACCCGACTCAATGAATATACGCTCGGTCCAACCAATTGGTGCAGGGGCTGCACCAATATTGCGGACAATCCATGTAACTACTGCTGTTTCGGATGGGCCGTATATGAAACTGTCGGACTGAATAAAGGCAACTGCTAAATCGGGTAAGGGAATATTGCAAACACAATTTTCGTCCCAGATGCCTATAATGCCATTAGATATACATGAGGTTCCTATTTGCGCTGCGCCAAAAGGAACTCCCTCACAATCAACACAGCTTGCGTTTGGCGTTAAGCCTGTGCTGCCTCCGCTACAATCCCCACATGCATCAACCAACGCAGTTCCATTAGGGATACCTGCGCAATCCAAACAACCGGAGTTGGGTATAATACCTGTATTACCTCCACTGCATTCGCTACACAGGTCTATTGTTGCAGTGCCGTTCACTATTCCTGCACAATCAGTACAGGTGCTATTGAAATCAGGATCTGAAGGGAGCCGACAGATTCCACAGTCGTCCAAAATGCTCACGCCGTCGGGAATTCCTGCGCAGTCAACTACACAAGCAATAAGCCCCGTATTTCCCCCAACACAATTTCCACAGTCATCAATAAATGCTGTTCCACCGGATTCTCCGGAACAGTCAAAAATCTCGATAAAACATTCACAATCCTGATACACGCCTTCCACACCATCCACCAAACAAGTATCTCCATTATTCATCTGAAGCGGTAAACAGTCGTAACATTCAAAGTTAAATATCTCAAAACCAGGACAATCATTTTCTTCAGCAGTGGTGCTCGCAGAAAATACAGTCACGTTGAGTCCTGAAATAAATGGACCGATAGAAATGGTGTCTCCCGCGTTGGCAAGCTGACTCGATTCATTTAAGTCATTTGTAAACTCAAAAGAGGGACCTGTCCAACCTGAAGGCATGATGGTCTGAACAAAAAACTGATTTTCAATGCAGTTTTCGACAATACTGTATGTGATTTCAGGAAATGCATCACCTTCAACACAAAAAATGAATGGACGCACAAAATAGTGCCCAGGATTTCCTCCGGTATTGCGGGCACGCAGGAAGAGAATGTGGTCACCCGGCTGCAAACCCTCGCTTGGTACGTTTATTTCACCAGCCACTATGCTTTCTGGAGGAAGATCAAAGCTGATTATATTGTCTGCCGTTGGTGACGAATCAAAAGACACCTCAATTTTATCTATGACTGCACTTGTTGTTATATCTGAATGATCGTGAATCATAAACCTTAACCTGTGACCATATTGGCTCCAGAACCCACCATTTCGAACCCGTACATAAAGATTGTGATAACCAGGATCCAAACCATCAAGGTCCGCAACGAATGAAACGGTTGCCACCCCATTTTCTTCATTGATATTAACGGGCAATCCGTTTCCCGGACCCGGATCGTTGTCAATAAAAAACTCAGCCCCTTCAATCCCTACTTCATAAGGCTCCAGAATGAACTCCTCGATCAGGAAATTCCGACGGGTTCCGTATTGCGACCAAAATCCCCCATTGGCTACCCTGATGTAGAGCGAGTGAAAACCCGGTTCAAGACCAAAATTTGCAGTGGGAATTGAAAATGTGGTGAATGTTGGATCTACCAGTACGATAGGCGTTCCATTTCCCGGCCCAGGGTCTGCATTTACATAGTATTCAGCTTTGTCTAACCCGACTGTAAATGGTGCCAATGAAAATTCTTCAATTTTGAATATGCGGCGTTCGCCATAGAACCCCCAGGTACCATTTTGCTTTATACGCACGTATAGTGAATGAACTCCGACTGAGAGGCCTGTTGTAATCACTGGAAAATTGACAAAGTCCGTATTGTTATTCACAAGTGGAACAGGAGTTCCATTTCCCGGTCCTGGATCGTTGTCAATGAAGTATTCAGCTTCGATGGCGATTTGTCCAGAAACATTGAATATGAGCAAAAGCCCACATAGTGTGAGTAGTAGCTTTTTCATATCTGGGATCTTTAATTGTCTGACTCCGCTGAGAACTGAACATTCACAGTTCCTCCCGGTGCAACAATGGGGGTAGTAATCACAGTGGATGTCACCCTGGGTAGCCCTTGAGGTCGGCCATTTAATCTAAATAAATACCCTCCGCCAAAAATACCAATCTGGCCACCCCCAAATCCACTGGTGGCAGGTAGTCCTTCGAGCATATTGTAGTTGAAGTCGACACTGAAAACAGGAGACACCTGCCCTTGTTCGTTGAGTTGCCACGTGGGTGGCAGGTTGTTCATATCTGTATTGGGCAATTCAGCCATCTGCCCATTTGGACTATAAGTCAGATTGTTCTGCCAAATGCAGTTTATACACGCCCATGGATTGAAAGTTATTAGCGGGTAAAAGAAAAATACGTTGTCTAAAAATATCAGGCTATTGGACGTAATACTGAACAAAGATGCAGTTCCACCAGTTGCATGGTAGATCAGGTTATTTTTAAAAAAAACGCTTTCTGACGCTCCCCCACTCATTCCAACCTGGCCTGATGTTATTAAAGTAATGTGGTTGTTTCTAAACTCAATGTTTGTTTGGTTATTAGAAAATGAAGTACTCATTCCTCTGAATACGCAACCAATGATGAGTACATCATTTACAGTTCCAGAAAATCCAATTGAACCGGAATTACAATTTCGGACTGTATGTTGACTGCCACTTATGGTGATACCATTACTGTAAATGCCCTCGATTAAAACACCGTTTACACCTGTTGAAATACTTATACCTCCATTAATAGCTACTCTACCGGTTGCGTTGGCGTTATTGTGGTGCCCGGTACCAATCAGCGCAATGCGTCGATTTACTGTCACAGAGCTATAACTTGTAGCAGAACCTTGTACTAGCACGGTGTCACCTGTCGTGGAGGCATTTATCGCCGCATTGATCGTATTATATTGCGCATTGTGATTGGGGTTGTTATCAACCGTGCGTATTGTAGCATATCCTTCAGAAAAAGAAACTATCGCGAAAAGTAGTAAGCAAGTGAAAGTCTTCATGGTTGTAGATTTGGTTAGTACCAAAATATATGATATACCCTTGCAAAACTTACTGTGGATCAGAATTATCGGAATTATTTCGCGAGTGACGAAATACCGTATCGAAAGACCTTCTATTTACGCGAATGTTTGAGCTGGCAGCCTTTTATTGTCACTTTTGGAAATGATTTGAAATCATTTCCGGTCAGATTTGATCCAATTAAATAAGATTTCATTTTTTTAATAAAAAATCATCAGTGATCTTTTGAGTCAGATTTAACTTTTGTCTTTGTAGAGTTCAATGACGGTTTACCCTCACACATCTCGATCTGACAAAGTGCTCTCGATCGTAATGCATTTCCATTCATCGGTATCAGAAATCAAATCATCTCATCCTCACATCACCTCATCAACACATCATCTCATCGCCTTTTAGCTTTCCTATGATAACCACAAATGTTTATTCGATTTGAAAACAACAGCCTCGAAATCATGTTAAGGAAATGTAAACCCAAAATCAAATACTTATGAACACCATTCACAAGAAATTTTTATTACTTGTCTCTCTGGCACTGGCCGTGGGATTCTCTGCGTGCAACGATGATGATGACAATGAAGAAACTCCCCCTACGGGTCCGACGCAAAACATCGTTGAAATAGCAACGGGAAATTCCGACTTTTCTATTTTGGCAGATGCCCTCACGCAGGCCAATCTGACCGGAATTTTAGAGGGAGGAACTTACACCGTCTTCGCTCCGGATAATGCAGCTTTCAACACTTTTTTCGACAGCAATGAAATTCAGGATGCCAATGGTGATGGTAGCCGCGTAGACGATCTGATCAACGCTTTGGGAGCTGATGCTGTACGCCAAACCTTGCTTTACCATGTTCTCGGCGCCGAAATCAGGGCGGCAGATGTTCCTGAAAAAGCATATGTCACGACGGCATCTACATTTTCTCCGAATGAAGATCAACTATCTTTACTCGTGGAATCCAGAACCTCGGGAGTGATTCTCAATAACACCGCCAATGTTACCACAGCTGATATCCTGGCTACAAATGGCGTCATTCACCGGATTAATGCTGTCCTGACTATGCCCGACATCACGGACCACGCCATCAACAATCCGGCAGACTTGTCGGAACTCGTTGCGGCTGTTGTTCAGACTGGTTTGTTGACTCCTCTGTCAGATCCCAATGCTACACTTACGCTTTTCGCTCCCACCAACGCAGCTTTCGCTCAAGCCCCGTCGGGACTGACCAACAATCAGTTG
>JBGTLS010000675.1:0-8360 GCA_041744015.1 Cryomorpha sp.
CTTTCAAAAGAATTGTCTTCAATACTGAATATGTGGGTTTCTCTCGTAGAAATTCCAAGATGTCTGTCATTCTCAAACAATGAACTTTCATAGTCCTCAAATTCATGATTCCCAAGCAAAAATTCATTCCAGTAAATCTCCGAACCATCCACACCACCGCCTAGGGTGATTCCGATCATGTTCTCGTCAAAGGTTGAATTTCGCACCAGGATGGGCCGACCACTTTCTGTCTCCAGCGCCTCAATGGCTTTGTGCCAGCCTATAAAGGTATTAGTCGCTTCATTAATACAAGGAACGCCCGCTTCTTGTGGGCCTGGATCATTGCATATTTCAGTGACCAGATAATTGGCATCATGGCTGTAGATGGCCCGGCTGCGGTTTTCGGAATTGGGAGAAGTGCTGGAGTTTATAAAGTCACATCCCCTTATTGAAACCCGGTCTGTTTTCCACAGTGTAATTTGCGGAAGTGGACCTTTGACCGAGAGGTCAAGTGGAATAAAATCGTTGACTATAAAAGAAGAATTGTGGAAGTAACTGCGGTCAGCCCAATTTATATCTTCGTTATTCGGAGATTTATTCTGGTAAGACATAAACTCAGCGGCCCTGCTGCAATTCAGAAAATGGGAATCGGAAACCCGAATAATTCCGCCTCTCTGATCGTGAAATCCACGCCTCCAGTTTCGAACTCCGGTCGACGCAAATTCAATGGTTGAGTTGTTGCGGATGGTGGCGCGTCCCTGGTAGTACTGCCCTCCGCTGTGGGAAGACTGATGCTCACCGGTATTTCCCCACACAGATATACCGCTCCACATCCCATCGCATGATTCTGTAGAAGTGAGCAATGAATTATCTACAATAAGATGCCCGTTTTGCTCGACATCTATACCGGTTGTCATGCCTGAAGCAGTGGCAAATTCTACTTCCGTTGCACTGATCGTGAGGGTAATGCCAGGTTTGACACGAATAAGCCCAAGTACTTTCTTTGGAGAGGTCCATTCGGTATCTTCGTTGATATCATAAACCCCATCCGAATAATCAACGATCAGGTCAGTTCCTTCGGCCATGCCAAAAAAGTCGGAAATTCCACAATCGTTTTTCAATTTGACAATATAACTGTCATCCCAATTCTCACTATTGTTTCCACAAATTGCCAATCCACCATCCACCGACGATTGGATAATCCGGTACATGCATTCCTGTTGTTTGAGATTTTTCGGGTAACATTCCCGCGGTCCATTGTCCGAACTATCCCAGATTTTATCCCATTGTAGGGTGAAATTGGAATCGTATTTTCGTATGTAGGAACAAGTGCTCAAAAATTTCCAAAATCGGCTGTTTGGGTCGTTGAATTGATCGCATGGTTGAAAGTCAGAAAGACAATCACCAATTGTCCCTCCTGAAGAACTCAGCGGGGTTAAAGGGGTCGGTAAGATTCCCGTGTCGTAATATACAGGACTATGCCGGCTGGTAACGAGCGCAAAGCCACCGTCATCTGTAGGTGTTCCACTCATCCATAAATCAAATGCCCTGATTTCGCCAAAGGCATCCATCTCCAGCATATTACCATTTGGGTCCATTTCAACAACGATTCCTTCGCTGATGCCATCTGCTCCCGCGTATATCTCATTATTCGCCATGACAAACCAATAAATTTTGTTGCCCGAGAATATGGCGGAAGTGCTCATACTCTCGCGGGAATTATCTATAATGTTATTTACATCTACTGAGCCCGTTATATCTTCCGTCTTCCGATAGAAAACAGGGTTGTCGAAAGCAGCATTCGACAAGCTTCCATTGTCCGCGCATCGTGATACGAATGCCTGACCCAATAAATAATCGGCAGGTCCTTCATTTGGAGTATGTGGATATTCAATCCCGGACAACAGATAGGAGTTACCTGCTTTTTGGATCTGTCGTATATCGCCCTTTGTGGAAGATTGGAAATCTTTTCTCCATAACACGTTTCCATTGGTGCGATTAATTGACACCAAAAACTTTCTCGAGGAAAGTTGATCAAAGGCATGCGCATGAACGGTAGTAACACCACCCACCAGCAGTCTCGTACCCTGAACAATTCCAGTACGCGCAGTCCCCTTTTGTTTAAAGGCAACCGTTGTCGAATTGGGAAGTCCGTAGTAATGATTCCACATCACCTGACCATTCGTATTAATTTTGATGATATTGAATTTACCGCCAAATGCGGTGTCACTATTGCAAGTTAGTGGAAAAGTCTGGGTACTGGTAGTGGATGGGTTGTATCTGATTTGAGCAGATCCAAGATGTGGTTCATCCGAAAGGCTTACTTCTTCATATTCGGTAATATTCCGAGCGTTGAAAGCATTTCCAAACAAATAAATATCTTCATTTTCATCCTGCACCAGTCCATAAAGATCACCCCTGTTATACCGATAGTAATTTGTAACATTCCCGTGAAGATCATAGAAAACGACCATTTGCCTGTGATATCCAAAGCGGTTTATGTCATCTGCAAAGTAGTAACATCTGCCTGGGCCTGTTGAAGAACTATAACACGGGAGTGGATTGCCCTGACTATCTTTCAACGTAAAAGTTTGTAGAGCGCGATCACCTGAAAACCCTACTGCAATATACCCTGCGACCACACCATTCTTTTTGTATTCAATTAAGTCGTAATACCAATCTTCGTCGCTATCCTGCTGTTCAACAGCATTGCCGTACATATCTACTTCCGGCCAGAAAGAATCCTTCCATTCTATTTGTGGTGAAAGTGGGAAGGAAAGTACAGGAGGATTGGTTTGGGCAGTAACAATCAAATTGAGTAGCATGCCCATGATAAGGGTGAGGATTGATTTACAAAGCGCAGTTAAAAATTTGCTTGCTTGCTTGCTTGCTTGTTGGTTGGTTGGTTGGTTGGTTGGTTGGTTGGTTGGTTGGCTTTCATCGTTTATAGTTTTTTGTGTTTTGCAATGACGGAATTATTTTCTGGATTTTGTATATGCGCAAAAGATTTAACATTTTGATTATGTAAAATAAAGAATGACCAAATACTGGAATTATCGTTAATTCAGGTAGTGGAATGCTGAAAAATTGTGTCGACCATGCCTTTAATCCTCCTAAAAAATCCAAATGCAACTCCTTCTTTTTCCCATAAATCCGAGATTTACAACCCAACTAGGAAAAATTGAGGAGAATAATCGAAAGTTTATTGTTTTGTCAGGTGGCGATCCTGTTGGTAACTGCCGATCAAGCTGTCGCCCAAAACACCGACAACGGTTCAATCCCCTTCATCGAATCCCGCCTAAGCCACGGATTTATCATCATCCACAGCACGGATATCGCAGCGGTGCGAAATTCTAATCCCTGGGGATTTGAGGTGGACATGGGTTGGCAGAGAAATTCGGAAGCGGCCTGGAACCGGTGCAACTGCCATACCCGCCTCGGCGCTTCGCTCGGGGTTTGGGAATTTGACAATCCGGACATTCTCGGACAGGGATACGCCGGACAGTTTTTTCTCGAACCGGAATTTGGCGCCCAGCGAAAAGTGAGTTTCAGCGTGCGCGCCGGATTTGGGATTTCATACAAAACCCGGCCCTACCACCCGGAAACCAATCCTGAAAATCTGAGTTACAGCACCTCATTCGCCTTTCCCCTGCAACTGGGTACTGCCCTGCGCTGGCAATTTTCCGAAAGGTGGCAGGCGCACATCCTCGCACGGTACAACCACATCAGCAATGGGGGATTCCGTCAACCCAACAAAGGCATCAACTGGCCAACGGCATCAGTCGGTGTCACCTGGTATACGCGAAAGCCCGATTTGCAATCATTCACACGCACCAATTGGCGGACGGAAGAGGAAATTCGCCCCTTTATGATTGGCGGTTTTGGAGGATATCAGGAGTTAAACAATGGGATTGTTTTGGGCGTCGGCGGACTCGAAGGGCTCTACCGCAAAAGAGTAGCCCGGCTTAGCGCCCTTACCGCTGGTACAGAATGGATTTATCATGGAAGATATCCCTATCAGGCCCGCCGGGAAGGAGCGTCCACCCACGGCTGGATGGGGGGAGTGGCTGTTGGACACGCTTTTTTACTGGGACAGTTTGTATTCAGCCAACAGATGGGTTTTTACCTGCTCAGGCCGGATGGGGAAAACCACGACCTGTATCAGCGTTACGGACTCATCTACATGCTCAACGAACAGTGGGGGGCGGGCATTTCGCTCAAAGCGCACGCGCAGGTGGCTGATTTCATTGATTTCCGTACGACGTTTACATTTTGAGAATTTCACGTAAATCCCACATCCCCATCCCCATCCTGCATATTGTACTGTTGTAAGTCGAAATTTGGCGCGAGGCTGGTGGATACCATGTAATTCCGCTGAATGACCTTTTTCCCCATCCAGGGAAACCGATGTTTTGCAAATTCGGCTAAGAGCTCCTTCCGGAAAATGGTGAGGGTGCTGACATTCCAAATGCGCGCGAAGTGGTTGATCAATTGGGCCGCATCAGATGCGGATTTTTCAGCGACGTAACAAGCCGGAACGCTGAGCATCCCGTCGCGCAACAACAAGATCATAAATCCGCTCAGCACCCCTTTTTCATCCCGGATTTTTATTGCGGAGTAGCGGAACAGATCGGCGGTAGACGAAAAAAAATACTGCACGTCAATTTCATCCCGTTCCTTTTGAGACCGCACCCAGGGTTGGGCGAGCATCCAGTTCCACTCCCGCTGGCCGCGCCGAAACAATTCCCGGGATTGAAAACCATCGATAAACCGACCGGCTTCCTGATCCACCACATGGACCACTTCATAGGGTACCTGGGTCGTCGATTTTGGTAACAGTCGCAGCCGGGCCGCGTTCAGGAAATTGAAAATCTGGTCGGTCATTCCCAATGCTGGCCCATATTTTTCCCAAACGGGGCTCCGCCCTTTCAGGATGGTTTTCAGATCGCTACGGTAGTAATACCGCATACCATGCCTTGTGAGGGGCACTTTTTCAAAAGCACCCACACGGTCGTAAATTTTTTTGGTGAAAGGCACATAATTCGCCGCGATCAAATGTCCATGCCAGACTTCCGCGGCTTTTTGAAACAACAAAGTGCTTATGTCCTTACCTTTTTGAGCCGGCTCGACCCACAGAGAGGACAGCCAACCCATTTTCTGTTCACTTTCGTGAAATATCAGGTCGGGCAAAATTCCCAGATATCCGATCAACACACCCTTCTCGCGCGCGAGAATGAGGAGAATATCATCTTCATCTATCCGCGGATTGGCCAGGTGTGATAGTCCGCGCCACGGAGTAATGGGCAGCACAGCCTCGTTGGCGAATGCTGCGCTGTTGAGGTAGGTCTGCAACCCGGCTTTGTCGAGAAGTTCGAAGGTCATAGGCCGCGGTGAATGGTGTTTTTGCCGACAAGGCGCTTGCCAAAGCAAAACAACATCTCGGCATTGTGTATTTCCCTTCCGGAAAAATGGCCGTGCTCGAAAGGGAGGCGTTGGTAATGATGGGGAGCGCTGTCTGCTTTTTGACCGGCACATCCAAAAGTGAGGTCTACTCTTTTCTCCCGGTGCAATCGTTCAAACAGGGTCTGGCTGACGCCAAAATCGGTAAATGGAAACGAAAATGTTTTATACTTCGGCTGAATAATTTTGGTCACTGCATCGATACTCGCTGTGGTTTGCTGCCATTGCGCTTCGGGAGAAATGTCGACGTACAGCGGATGGTCAACGCTATGCGCCCCAAAGTCAAAACCTTGTTTTTGAAGATTTTTGATCTGATCGGTTGTGAGATACGGTTTTTCCTTTTTCAGGAAATGTTTCAAATCCAGGTTGAGTAGGCTGGCGAGTTCGTCGATGAGCGGCGTATGTTCGTACTTCAGCTTCCGCAAAATCATTTCCGGGTCACCGGTAAATTCTTTGAGCTCCAAGAAATCTGAAGTGGTTTTGCGATGGGATTTAGTGTTCAACAAATCGATGAGCAGCGCAGCTTTATAGCGGAAAAACAAGGCCTCGTTGTCGACAAAATCCGAATTGAGAAAACAGATAGCGGGCACACCTTTCTGCAAAAGAATGGGTGCTATTGTGTCGTAAAAAGAGCGGAGACCATCATCGAACGACAAAAGAAAAGTGGGCTTTGGAGAGGTTTTCCCTGATCGGTTATTTTCCACGAAAGTGGAGAGATCAACCGGCTGGTAATACCGGAGCAGAAAGTCCAGGTCGCGGGTAAATTCCCGCACCGTCCGCACGTGGTAGAGCGGAGAGATATGCGGCAACCGCGCATCGGACACGGCGTGATAAAAAGGGAGGATGGTGTGTTGGCTGGCCAATCGCCTCAGCCCATCAGGTGGAAAAATCCGCGCGATATTGCGGGTGGTGCGGATAAATGAATCTCGAAATGCGGCCAACAGATAAAATAATGAAGTACGAAGTTCGGCATTTTACAGCGGGCAGCCAATGAACGTTGTTGCACGGCTGGCATGTTGGTTTTGATCCGATGATCCTGATATCTGAATTTGCGCTACTCTTCAAATACTATCTTTGCCGGAAAATTGAACGACATGTCTTTGATCGATGAATTGCAGTGGCGCGGCCTGATTCAGGATATTACACCTGGAACGAAAGAACAACTCGAAAAGGAACCGACCACCGGTTATGTGGGCTTTGATCCCACGGCCGATTCCCTGCACATTGGCAACCTCGTGCCCATCATGTTGCTTACCCATTTGCAGCGCGCGGGTCACAAGCCAGTAGCCCTCGTGGGTGGCGCCACAGGCCGTGTAGGTGATCCTTCCGGAAAAACAGCCGAACGACTCCTGCTCACTGCCGACATGATCGACCACAATTTGAACAGCCAAAAAGCGCAACTGGAGCAGTTTTTAAAGTTTGGAACCGGGCCAAGTGACGCGATGATGGTCAACAATTACGACTGGTTTAAAGACTGGACTTTTCTCGATTTTATCCGCGAGGTGGGTAAACACATCACCGTAAATTACATGTTGGCCAAGGATTCGGTGAAAAACCGGCTCGAATCGGGTATGTCGTTTACCGAATTTTCCTACCAGCTCATCCAGGGATTTGACTTTTTTCACCTGAATAAAACCCACAACGTAAAACTCCAGATGGGGGGGAGCGATCAGTGGGGCAATATCACCACCGGAATCGAACTCACGCGGCGCCTCGGCGGGGGAGAGGTTTTTGCCCTGACGGCCCCCCTGATTAAAAAGGCCGATGGTTCCAAATTTGGCAAGTCGGAAGGTGGCAACGTCTGGCTCGACGCCGAAAAAACCAGTCCGTATAAATTCTACCAGTTTTGGCTCAATGCGAGCGACGAAGACATGGTCAATTTCATCAGGGTTTTCAGCCTCCGATCGCGGGAGGAAATTGAAAACCTTATCGAAACCCATAGCGCAGCGCCCCACGAACGCCTGCTGCAGCGCAGCCTGGCCGAAGAGCTCACCACCCGTATCCACGGTCAGGAAGCCCTCGACGCCGCCATTGAGGCGAGCAATATCCTTTTCGGAAAAGCGGCTTCCGATAGTTTAAAACGGCTGAGCGAACGCGATTTTCTCGATATCTTTCAGGGTGTGGAACAGGTGGAAATTCCCCGTTCCGTCCTGTCCTCCCCGATTGACATGATCACCTTTCTGTCGGAAACCACGGGCTTTACCGCATCCAAAAGCGAAGCCCGCCGGGCATTGCAGGAGAATTCTGTGAGTATTAATAAAGAGAAAGTTTCGGAAAGTGATACCGTTTCGTCTGAACAATTTATCAATGACCGGTACTTGTTGCTTCAGCGGGGGAAAAAGAAGTATTTTGTTGTGAGAAGTGTATAAGTCGTAAGGCGTAAGTAGGAAAGGCGTAAGTAGTAAAAAGGCGTAAGTGGTATGGTGAAAGTGGTACTTTGTAAGATGTAAGGAGCTTTTCCAAAGTTTTGGAACCGCGCACACGCTCGCGTCCCGCGAGTGTGGCTTTAACCGGCGTCCCGCCGACTTGACAAGTGAAATTTCATTCGGTAGTTTGCCGCATAACAAAACGCAATAGGGTTTCAGTTGCATTTTGATCATTCCTTTTTACAGCTTACATCCGGATTCTGAGCTTTGTTTGGCTCAAATGGATGGGGCGGGAATTTTCTTTTTAAACAGGGTTTCAGTTACCCGCGATACACATTTACAGTAATTCTCTATCCCTCACTCCCAAATCCAAACGCTTCCCTACCGAAGCCCACTCCCCATCAACCGTGTGTGGATGTCCGTGACTGAAATAGGTTGACTTTTTGACCAAGTCAAAACAAACCTAAAAATCAGCACCCAAATGACAAAGAAAACATCACTGAGACAGCGCATTATCTACAGTACTCAGGTTAAAAAGCAGACCGTATCAGATAT
>JBGTLS010000676.1:0-2056 GCA_041744015.1 Cryomorpha sp.
AATTTTTGGAATATCTGGGCAAATAATGTGATCTTCATACCGGAGTTGGCTGTTTTTTGTTCGCACTTTAAACATACCGGATTTTTCCGGGCCAACTCCATTTTTTTATCTCAACTCAGAAAACGTCTTGGACAGATGTGATAATTGATATGCAATGCAAGCCTGATTCCGGCGTCCGGTGTGGAATCATTTGCATTCAGATAACTCCTGATTTTTTCGTCTGTATTGCGCACTTTTCCTTTCATCAGGTCGTAGAATTGGGGATAGTGACCCATAAGGACCATTCCTGTATCTCCCAGAAACAGAATGGACTGTAAATTTCTGTCAGGCATGAAATCGTGCCACAGTGTTTTACCCGTGAGAAATTCCATCCCAACCAGTTTTTTGGATTCCAGGTCATAACCCAGGATGATGTTTGATTTTTTACTAAAATGAAAGAGTTTTGCAGTGGAAGACCACATTTCCTTTCCATCGGTCGGATAAAAAACCGCGCTACCCTTACCCGAGACAGCCGGCATGGTATCAATCATCAAAAATTTATTATCCGGAATAATTTCTCTAATCCAGAGCTCTCTTCCTTCAATTAAATCGTACGCTATTAAATAATTGAATTTTGTTTTTTTGTTGTTTACTTCCGGGGTTATTACAGCATACAGTATATTTTTAACCGAATCGATCTCCACCTGGGAAATAATTCCGGAAGCCTTCAAAACAATTTCATTGTTTTCGCTGATCCGTGATTCCACCCATTTGGTCGGTTTCTCCTCCACAGTAAGTTTGACAGAATGCTGAGCGCTTCCTGGTCCGGCGAGAAGGCATAAATAAAAAATAAGGGACAAGTGTCTCACCAAATTTCTGTTTGAGATGTTCGAAAATTAGGGAAATAATTTGGGAATTCTTTGTGAATAAACCTGCTCAGAATCTGAATAACCATTGAAGTGAAAAATTGGAACCATTAAGTTAAGATGCATTAAGGTGAGTATTTCACAATGAATCTTAATCCCTTCATGTTTCAAAAAGTCCATAAAAAAAGACCGCAAAGCCTAAGCATGCGGTCCATATTTAATTTCATTAATTGCCTCAAAGCAAACAAAATCTATACATTTTCCTTCTCGCGCACTTTCGGAGCTGCATCGCGGATAGTCTGACTAACTCCGTCCTCAAATCGCTTGAAATTATTGATGAATTTCTCCGCGAGCTGTTTCGCTTTCGCATCGTAAGCATCCATGTCTTTCCATGCATGGCGGGGACTCAGAATTTCTGATGGTACTTCCGGACAAGACGTCGGCATGTCCAGACCAAAAACCTGGTGGGTGCGGTACTCCACATTGTCGAGCTCGCCGCGCAAGGCGGCAGTGATCATCGCGCGGGTGTAGCGCAATTTGATACGGCTTCCATCACCATACGAACCACCAGACCAGCCGGTGTTGATCAACCAGACTTTCGACTCGTGTTTTTTGATTTTTTCAGCCAGCATATCGGCATATTTGCCGGGGTGCAGCGGCATAAACGGCGCTCCGAAACAAGCCGAAAACGCCGAAACTGGTTCTGTAATTCCAGCTTCGGTACCGGCTACCTTGGCTGTATATCCGGAAATAAAGTGATATGAAGCCTGGGCAGGTGTCAATTTTGAGATTGGAGGTAATACGCCAAAAGCGTCAGCCGTCAGAAAAAAGATATTTTTCGGAACACCACCCTGCGAAGGGCTTACAGCATTTTCGATGTGGTGAATGGGATAACTAACCCGGGTGTTTTCGGTTTTTGATTTGTCGCCGTAATCCGGTTCTGAAGTGTCTTCTTTGAAAACGATATTTTCCAGAAGGGCACCAAACTTAATTGCTTTGTAAATCTGCGGTTCCTGTTCTTCTGTAAGGTTGATGCATTTGGCGTAACAGCCACCTTCAAAATTAAAAACACCTTCATCAGACCAGCCGTGTTCATCGTCTCCAATCAATCCGCGATTTGGATCGGAACTCAGGGTTGTTTTACCCGTCCCGGAAAGTCCGAAGAAAACGGCTGTATCGCCATCCTGACCAATATTGGCCGAGCAATGCAT
>JBGTLS010000677.1:0-4603 GCA_041744015.1 Cryomorpha sp.
CATTTTAGACCTGGATGTCCATGAGATCAATCGCAGCGAGGCCAGGGACAGATTAGAGGATCAGGTTTTTGACCTCGTCACTTTTTTCGCCCGCAGGTCTTTTTTGCCGGTGCTGGCTTCCGCCAAAATACGTCGTTTGAAAGAGTTAATCGAGGTGGATGTGATTTTAGACCTTGGTGTGGAAAGAGTAATTCGACATTTTTCTCCGGAGGAGAATGATGCTGAGGTCTTTACAAATTCGGATACCCTGTCGTCACTTGTCCGTATTTATCACCTGGAAGAGGCGAAAATCCGGATGAATCTGGCGAATTCCTCCGCACCCTCGAAAGCCTTAGCACTTTATACCAGATGGATTGCATTGTTCAATGAATATGCCTTGCGTTACATCAGCATGTACGAGGCTTCCGCTTTCGCAAAATCACCTGAGGATGTGAAAATATCCGCACAAATTGATGTCGTACAATTGGTCTCAGAACTAATGACCGATCTGGACGAAAAACCCATGGTACATTTGGAATACAACCGGCTCCGAAAGATTAGCGCTTCATAGCCCTGTCCATGGCCCTTTTGTCGTCTTTGGCCTGTAAGTCGTCGCGTTTGTCGTGCATTTTCTTACCGCGGGCAAGGGCAATGTCGATTTTAGCGTAACCGCTTTGAGAAAGATAGATATGGAGAGGAACTATGGTTAGGCCTTTGTTCTTGAGCGCTTTTTGGAGTTTTTCAATTTCATCCCGGTTGAGGAGCAGTTTGCGGTCTCTTATTGGATTTTCATTGTTGTAACTGGCAGGTTCATATGGACTTACATGCATACCTTTGATCCAGAGCTCATCGTTTTTGAAAAAACAATAAGCCTCCACGATGCTCGCTTTACCCAAACGAATTGATTTAATTTCACCGCCATTGAGTATGAGTCCAGCTGTGTATTTGTCGATCAGTTCGTATTCAAAACGCGCTTTTTTATTCTTGATGCTTACCTCTTTCATGGTGTTTTGTCGCAGGGCAAAAGTAGAGAAATAAAAAGGCTGCCAACATTTGTTGGCAGCCAATTCAATAGCGAAGAAGTTTTACTTCTTCGCTTTTTCGTAGTTTTTAGACACTTCATCCCAGTTTACTACATTCCAGAAAGCGGCAATGTAGTCGGGTCGTTTGTTTTGATATTTGAGGTAATAAGCGTGTTCCCAAACATCAAGACCGAGTATGGGTGTACCCTTAACGGAAGCCACAGGCATCAGTGGATTGTCCTGATTGGGCGTTCCGGATACTTTCAACTTTCCGTCAGATCCAACCACCAACCAGGCCCAACCTGAGCCAAATTGAGTCGCACCGGCTTTGCCGAAATCTTCTTTAAATTTTTCAAACCCACCCAAATCTGATTCAATCGCTTCGGCCAATTTCCCGGAAGGGTTGCCTCCACCATTCTTACTTAAAACTTTCCAAAACAGGTTGTGGTTATAATAACCCCCTCCGTTGTTGCGAACTGCCGCTCCCAACTGATCTACCATTCCCATGATTTCCTCAATGGATTTACCCTCATTGGGTGTGCCATCAAGCGCTTCATTGAGTTTGGTAGTATATGCTGCGTGGTGTTTCGTGTGATGGATTTCCATGGTCCTGGCGTCGATATGCGGCTCAAGGGCGTCATATGAATAGGGGAGATCTGGTAATTTGAATGACATAACTGTATAATTTAATGGTTTAATAATTCCAAAGTTAGCCTTCCTTTTTGGGCCAACAACAAAATAATGATAGAGTTATGTTATGAATTGATAAATACAAAGTCTACACACCCAATTTTAAAATCCATTTTAACGCAGATTCAGAATCGGTGAAGTATTGGACAGGGCAATTGGGTTGGTGGAATTTCAGGTAAAAATTGGCAACTATCTTCTGAGCCAACCCCTTTACAATGAGCGCCTGAGATTTTCTGAGTTTAGAATGTTCCGGATTTTTCGCGAAGTATTCCCGCGCTTCAGAGCTAAATCTGACTTCAGAATCGCGAAAATCAATGACCATATGTGCCGGTTTGCCTCCATTGAAAACAGAAAGGGCTTTCGTATGGGCCAAAGCATGATCTACTGTGAATTCTTCTGGCCACACTTTATATCGAACCCAGATAATATTACGCTCCATTTTAATGAAATGAGCAGTGGGCAGTTCGATCGCGTCAATCTCTGCTAATTGCGTTGTGATGGTATCGGGCAAAGGGCTGATTTTTATTGAAGGTAGGAATTTTATCCGTGCTTATATTGATATCATTTATTGCAAACCCAGATTATGACCTTAGTTTTGCATGAAATACCCCGAATGTACCAGTCGCTCATCCGCCCTTTGCTGTTCCGGCTTTCGCCTGAAAAAGCCCACGGTTTCACATTTACACTTGTTCAGATTCTCTTTCAAATACCATTTGTAAAAACGATTTTCTACGGTCTGTACAATACGAATAGCAAACATTTGGAAAGGGAGGTTTTCGGACTGAAATTTAAAAATCCCGTGGGTCTCGCAGCCGGATTTGACAAGAATGCGAAACTTTGCAATCAACTCGCTTATATGGGATTCGGCTTCATTGAAGTAGGCACGGTAACGCCTAAACCGCAGGAGGGCAATCCCCAACCACGTCTTTTTCGCCTGCCGGAAGACAATGCTCTGATCAACCGCATGGGTTTCAACAATCAGGGAACAAAAAGAATGGTGCAAAGGTTACGCGGAAGATACGCAGCGGTAATCATTGGGGGCAATATTGGGAAGAATAAGATCACACCGAATGAAGATGCGATTGCTGATTATCTCCATTGTTTCGAAGCCTTGTACGATGTGGTGGACTATTTTGCTGTAAATGTTTCTTCGCCCAACACGCCCGGGCTGCGCGCCTTGCAGGAAAAAGAACCGCTTACAAAGTTATTGTCTGCTTTAAAAGAAGCGAATCGACAGAAATTCAAAGAGAAGCCGATTTTACTCAAAATCGCCCCTGACCTTACCAATGAACAATTGGATGATATTGTAGAGATTGTACAAACGACCGGAATCGATGGGGTTATTGCGACCAATACCACTATCAGTCGTGAAAATCTTTTGACACCACAGAGCGAACTGGAAAGTATCGGTGCAGGTGGACTCAGCGGAAAACCATTGACGAAAAGATCGACCGAAGTAATTCGCTACCTGTATCAAAAATCAGGTGGTTCTTTTCCGATCGTCGGCGTGGGAGGAATACACAGCGCGGCGGATGCCATGGAAAAAATAGCAGCAGGGGCAAGTCTGGTTCAGATTTACACCGGGTTTATTTACGAGGGTCCTAAACTGATCAAAGAGATTAACAAGAAAATCATCGAATATGTTACAGCTGGTTGAATGTCCAAGAGATGCCATGCAAGGCATAAAAGAATTGATCCCCACGGAGGTCAAAATAGCGTATCTGAATGCATTGCTCCGGGTGGGATTTCACACCATCGATTTTGGTTCTTTTGTGTCTCCGAAAGCCATTCCGCAGCTGGCCGATACGTCCAAAGTTCTGGCCGGCCTCGACCTTTCGGGAAACCGATCAAAACTCCTCGCCATCGTCGCCAATGCCCGGGGAGCTACAGAAGCTGCTGCCCACGCCGAAATCGATGTCCTCGGTTATCCTTTTTCCATTTCCGAACAGTTTCAATTGCGCAACACGAATGCCACACTGGAGGAATCGCTGATTCGGGTGGGAGAAATCAAGGACATTTCCGACAAGGCTGGCAAAGATCTCGTGCTCTATCTTTCCATGGCTTTTGGAAACCCATACGGAGAGACCTGGCACCCGGATATTGCGATCCACTGGGCTACCAAACTCAACAGCCGATTCGGCATTCGCACGATCGCGCTTTCCGACACAATCGGATCATCAGATCGATCTTCTATCACCGAATTGTTTTCTGCCCTGATTCCTGAAATGCCGCATGTCAATTTTGGAGCGCACCTCCACACCACACCCGAGGCCTGGCGGGATAAAATCGATGCAGCTTATCTGGCGGGTTGCCGCAGGTTTGACGGAGCGCTGAAGGGATACGGGGGTTGCCCCATGGCTGGAAATGATCTCACCGGAAATATGCCTACTGAGATGATGATCAGTTATTTTAGAGAAACAACCGAAACTCTTTCTTTAAATCAGGAAGCATTGGCAGAAGCCATGACAATGGCCAATCAGATTTTTCCATAGAACCAGGATTGATTATCCGCGGTACAATTCGAGCAAGGTAATCTCAGGCGCCATTCCCACCCGTCCGGGAAACCCGATGTACCCAAATCCGCGGTTGACATGCAGAAATTGTTTGCCGACAGAATAAAGACCCGCCCAACGTGGATAACGGTATTTTACCGGACTCCATTTCACCAGACCTGGAATTTCGACGCCAAACTGCATTCCGTGGGTGTGGCCAGCCAGGGCCAGGTCAATTTCGGTTTTGCGGATCACTTCGGCATCCCAGTGTGATGGATCGTGTGAGAGCAAAATCTGAAATTTTGCGGAATCAGAATGGCGGGTCGCTTTCTGCAAATCACCGTATTGGCTAAAACCGCCAAGCCCCCAGTTTTCGATTCCAATGATCTCAAATATTTCGCCGGCATCGGTGGTAAAATC
>JBGTLS010000678.1:0-11834 GCA_041744015.1 Cryomorpha sp.
GGATTACTGAAATCAGCGCTCCTATAATACATCAGGGCAATACTTTTAACTATGCCGTTACCATGGTCGATAGTACCTTGTTTCAGATCTTTGATTTTGAACTGATAAAAGGAGATGTTAAAAATCCCTTTCCAACTAAAAATTCTATTATAATTTCTGAAGAATCGGCTAAAGTTTTCTTTGACAATTCGGAACCTGTAGGTGAAACCCTTGAACTTGTGGTTGGAGGAGAAAAAATGTTGTTTACTATATCCGGTATCCTGAAGGATATCCCATATGAATCCAGTATAAGGATGGAATTTATTATCCCCTTCAGCAATGCGGTTCATATCTGGCCGGAACCAACCCGAACCTCCGGCTGGAGCAATGTTACGGTTAATACCTATGTACTGTTAAAAACGGGGTTCGACCCTGCAGTGGTCAACTCAAAAATACCGGCTTTCATGGATCCTTTGGTATCAAAAGGATACAAGCCGGGAGAGTATATTATTACCCTGCAACCACTTTCAGATATTCACTTTAATACCACTTTACCTGAAGAACTTACCGGGGCATCTAATCCCTTGTATGCCTATATTCTTGCAACTGCGGGGATTCTTATCCTGCTTATAGCCTGCATCAACTTTATCACCCTTGCTACAGGCAGATCTGCTACCAGGGCGAGAGAAGTAGGCGTAAGGAAGGTCATGGGCGCACGCAGAAATCAGCTGATTGCGCAGTTCTTTGGCGAATCATTCCTTGTTACTTTAATAGCGCTTTTTACAGGAATCCTCCTTGCGCTATTTTTATTGAAATCATTCAACCAGTTGGCGAACCGGGAATTTGTTCTTGCTGCAGATGCATTTACAGTGATTTTCTGTTTGCTTATATTGTTTTTCATTACTCTGTTTGCAGGAGGATATCCTGCGCTGGTGCTTTCCTCTTATCAACCCGTAAAGGTGCTGAAGGGGAATATAAAAACAGCAGGGTTGGGGATTTTTGGAAGAAGCCTGATTACTGGTCAGTTTGTTGCTTCCATCGTAATGATTATTTGTACAATAATTATAGGAAAGCAGCTTCACTTCTTACAGAGCAAGGATCTTGGTTTTACAAAGGAACATGTAATCATTGTTCCTACTAACAGAACAATGACAGAAGGTAATGCGCTTGCTTCAAAGTTTATTACCGAAATTGAAAGTAATCCGCAGGTTGTAAGTGCCGGTAACGCCCTGTTTAGTATGTCAGAGTTTGGTTGGGCCAGTTTAGGTTATCAGGATAATAATGGGGCTTTTCGAATGTTCAGATTCAATGCCGTGGATCCCGGATTTATTGAAACAATGAACCTGCAGATAATTAACGGTCGAGGCTTTATGAGAGAAAATCTGGCAGACTCAAATGCTATCATAGTGAACCAGGCCCTTGTCCGGCAATATGGCTGGGAAGATGCTATAGGGAAAAAGCTCCCCGGAAAATATCCACATCAAATAATAGGGGTGGTAAAGGACTTTCATTTCGAATCCCTGCATTCTCCTATTCAACCGGTTGTAATGGCATTAAATGCGCGTCCAATCTTTCAGATGTCAAGTGATGTAAGTATGTCATACGCTGCCAGCCCAAGGGTTTCGGTTAAATTCCGCGAAGGAAGTTTACAAGAACATGTCGCTATACTGGAAAATATATGGAAAACGGTTGCATGCGATCAGGAATTTCAGTTCCGGTTTCTCGACGAATCCCTGGCTGCCGCTTATGAGCAGGAACGACGCCTTGGTATGATTGTGCAATATGCATCTGTTTTATCCATTTTTATCGCATGCCTGGGATTGTTTGGCCTTGCCACCCTTGTAGTAGCCAGACGAAGAAAGGAAATCGGGATCCGGAAAGTGTTGGGTGCGGATGTGACTACCCTGGTAGCTACACTTAATAAGGACTTTGTGGTTCACATTCTGATTGCCTCGGTAATTGCCTTCCCACTAGCCTGGTTACTGCTCACCCGGTGGATGAGGGATTTTGAATACCGTATTGATATTCAGCTTTGGGTGTTTGCAGTTGCCACCTTAATTGTATTGGTAGTGGCTATGGTCACAGTAAGTTTT
This sequence comes from Cryomorpha sp., assembly GCA_041744015.1. Lineage (GTDB taxonomy): Bacteria > Bacteroidota > Bacteroidia > Flavobacteriales_D > Cryomorphaceae > JBBQZU01. The sequence goes on from JBGTLS010000678.1 coordinate 2,073, forward strand.
CAATCTGTAAAAGCAGCTTTGAGCAATCCGGTAAAGGGATTAAGAACTGAGTAAAATAACAAGACTCTGCTGTAGCCTTTAGCCAGATGCAAATCCAAAGAAAAAAGAGATAGAATAATAGAAAATCAATCGTTATGATAGCAAATTATTTCAAAATCGCCTGGCGTCATTTAAAAAAAAACAGAATTTACAGCCTTATCAATCTTTCAGGCTTGGCAATAGGAATTATTGGGTGTCTTCTTATTGGACTCTATATTTGGCATGAATGGAGTTATGACAGGTTTCATGAAAATGCCGACCGAATTGTTCGGGTGACTTGGGAATATAAGTTTGATGACACAGCAGAAGAAACCGTTTACACCGGCACAAAAGTGGGGCCTGAATTTGCCCGGCGATTTCCGGAAACCCAATCATTTGTTCGACTTTTAAAATTTCCCAGAGTACTTGCTAATGAAAATAAGATGTTTGAGGAAAATCGATTCTACTATGCCGATTCATCTTTTTTTAAGATATTTTCTTTTAAGCTAATTGAAGGAAATCCCAGCACGGTACTAGATGCTCCTGAAAGTATGGTGATTACCGAGTCTATGGCTCGAAAATACTTCGGAGATCAAAATGCTATTGGCCAAGCAATCACTGTAGGAGGAACTAAAGATTTCATTATAACCGGCATATCAGAAGACGCTCCGGATAATTCTCAGATAAAATTTGACTTTGTGGCTCCTTTTTCAGCTTTAAACGCATCAAAGGAGGAAAAATGGTTTGAGGCTAATTATGTAACATTTCTACTGGTTAAAGATGCAGGTAGTATTCAACCTTTACAGGTCAAGATATTTGACTATATGGAGGCGGTAAACAGGGATGAATTGCAGTTGGAGGCCGGGAATTATATGACATATTTTTTACAACCTATCACCGAGGTTCATCTTCAATCCAAAATGGATGGGTTTGATCCCAACAGCAACATTACCTACTTATGGATTCTGGGAGCTGTCGCCCTATTGATCCTGTTGATCGCTTGTGTGAATTATACGAATCTTAGCATTGCACAGGCCGCAGGCCGAAGCTCGGAAATAGGGATGCGAAGAGTGCTTGGAGCCGGGAAAAAGAATATTTTCTTTCAGTTCATAAGTGAGGCAGTTTTAATGAGCCTGGTGGCTTTTGGCATTACAATGCTAGCAGCATATCATCTTTTGCCTGGATTTAACAACCTGGCCGGCAAGGAGATAGATTCACATGTCCTATTTGATCCTGCAACCATTCTTTTACTATTTATCCTTTCTATCGTGGTAGCTTTCCTTGCTGGTGCCTATCCCTCTTTTGTACTCTCTGGCGGAAAGATTATACGCATACTAAAAAGTGGATTCTCTTATAACGGCTCTGCATTCCTTCGCAAATCCCTTATCGTTTTTCAATTCGTAATCTCACTTTTTCTCATTATATCGACGGTGGTAATACTTCAACAGCTCAATTATATTCAGGAAAAGGATCTTGGTTACAGTAAGGAGCAACTGTTGATTTTACCGGTTGATGCTCAAATAAGTGAGAATTTTGAGAATCTGAGAGCAGCAATGGAAAATATTCCCGGTGTGAGCTCGGTAGCCTCTGCCTATGATGAGCCTACCCAAATAGGTTGGGGGGACGCGTTGACCGCACTTGAAAATGAAAAAAGAATAACCGTAAATGCCCTGCCGGTGGATGAAAAGATCGTGGAGACTTTAGGATTTTCCATAATCGCCGGGGAAGACTTTACGTTAAGCGATATTAAAATGGCAGATCCCGAAATTCACGGGGATAATATACGATACACTTATATGCTCAACGAAGCTGCGGTGAGGGCTTTGGGATGGACACCACAGGAAGCCGTGGGTAAAAGAGTTTCTAAAGGACGCGAAGGAATCGTGCGCGCCGTGGTAAAGGACTTTCATTTTCGCTCCCTGCATGAACCTATAAATCCGCTTATAATATTTATGGATAAACGTCTAACCCGTTTTATGTTTGTCAAAATGGAAGATACAAATGTCCCTGCAACACTTGCCAATCTTGAAGGGATTTGGAAAGAACGTGTTCCGCATCGACCTTTTGAATATCGGTTTCTTGATGAAAATTATACCGCTCTATACAGGGCAGAGCAAAGTATTGGCTCAGTGTTTACAGTTTTTTCCATCATTGCTATTTTCCTGGCTTGTCTAGGTCTTTTTGCCCTAACTGCATATTCTATGGCTCAAAGAACCAAGGAAATTGGAATACGCAAAGTTTTGGGAGCTTCAGTTACTAATATCCTTACCCTAATTTCCCGGGATTTTATAAAACTCGTAATCCTGGCCATTTTCATCGCAATTCCGTTGTCAATTTTTGCAGTAAATAAATGGTTGAAAAGTTTTACCTATCACATAAATATAGAATGGTGGGTAATAGGTCTTGCAGTTATAATCACTTTAACCATCTCTATTCTCACAGTGTGTTCCCAGGCTCTCAAAGCTGCCGTTTCAAATCCTGTTCAAAATTTAAAAACTGAATGAAACTCGTAAAAAACATAAGCCAAAATAATCAAAACCAGAGCGTGGAAAGAGGAATATAAGCACACTTGAATCTAAATTCTAAATGAACGAAATATTAGAACGAAAAAACAAAACCATATGCTCGAACTAAAGAATATCTATAAATGGGTAAATCAGGGAGGAAGAAGAATTTTCCTTTTGAGTAATATCTGTCTTAAAGTTGAAGAAGGCGAATTTCTTTCTATCATGGGTCCATCAGGATCGGGAAAATCAACCTTATTGAATGTGATAGGTATGCTCGATACTTTTGACGAGGGAGAATATTATTTCCTGAACGAACCTGTCCACACACTGAAAGATAAGAACAGAACCAGACTTTTTCATAATAACATTGGTTTCATATTCCAGGCTTATCACCTTTTGGACGAATTAACGGTTTATGAAAATATTGAAACCCCACTTTTATATAAAAACATCAAATCTTCTGAACGTAAAGCTTTGGTTGCCGATATTTTGGACAGATTTAATATTGTTGGAAAAAAGGATTTATTTCCTTCCCAATTAAGTGGGGGTCAGCAACAATTAGTAGGAATTGCCCGGGCATTAATTATTAAGCCAAAACTCATTCTGGCAGATGAACCTACTGGAAATTTAAATACCAAACAAGGGGACGATATCATGGGGCTCTTCAAAGAACTTAATAAAGAAGGAGTAACGATCATACAGGCTACTCATTCTGAAAGCAATGCAAAATTTGGTTCCCGAATAATAAGCCTGGTAGATGGAATGATACAACACCCTTCCAATGAAACACTATAATATGATAAAATTAATAATAAGCACAGGGATTTGCATATTTATCTTTGTTTCAGGGTTTTCCCAGACTGATTCCCACACCCTTAGTCTTGAGGAAAGCATTAGAATAGCACTTGAAAATAACCTTGACCTACAAAGGGTAAAACTTTCAGAAAGAAAATCCAATGTCAATTTCAATAGAGCAAAATCAAACCTGCTGCCGGATATTGACGGGAATTACAACCTGGGGGTAAGCAATGGACGGAGCATTGACCCTTTTACCAACCTGTATATTAACCGGGAACTAACCTTCTCAAATGCCGGCCTTAATCTTAATCTCAACATTTTTAGTGGTTTTCAGGCACTTAACCGCATAAAACAAACCCGGCTTCATTTGCAGGCTGCACAAATGGAAGTAGAAGAGGCAACTCAAAACCTCATTCTCGATGTTACCATAGCCTATTTACTGGTACTTAACAATAAGGACTTGGTACAACTTGCCAGCAACCGGTTGGAAACAACTACAGAGCAATTAAACCGGTTGAAAAACCTATTTAATGAAGAGGTGGGTAATCCGGCAGATTTCAGGGATATTCAGGGTCAGTCCGCCATTGATCGCACCACCCTTGTTCAGGCTCAAAATACTTTACAATCCTCATTACTGAACCTTTCACAATTGCTCAATCTTGATGGAGCTATAAAGGTTGAGGATATCTCAGTAATAAAGGAGTTTGAAACCTATCCTTATTCCCCTGAAGAAATCTATGCAAATGCTTTAGAAAATCTGGCAACATTTAAGGTCCGGAACTTAAGTGTAGAAGCAGCAAAAAAAGGGATTCAATTAGCAAGATCTGCACATATGCCTTCGATTTCCTTGTTTGGACAACTCAACACCAATTATTCCAGCGCGGCTCAGCTATTTATGCAAACATCTACAACTAGGGTAGAGACCGGTGGTACAATAGCAATAGATGGTCAAGTCATCCCGGTAATGGCAGACCAACCCATTTATGATGTGGGTAACATTGCCTATAGGGATCAATTTACCAACAACCTGAATTCGGTAGTTGGAGTATCGGTAAGGATTCCTATTTTGGACCGCCTGGAGGTGAGAAATAATATCGCTCTTGAAAAGATTAACCACCAGGAAGCTATCCTGGTACAGGAGAGTACAAAACTTCAGTTTCGGCAATCTATAAATCAGGCTTATAATGATATGATGACCGCGTACAGCCGGTATGAAATTCTGCAGGAACAGGTAGAGGCCTATGAAGAATCTTTTAGGATCAATGAAGTCAGGTTCAACGATGGTGTTTCTACGATAGTTGAGTACACCATAAGTAAAAACAACCTCGATAATGCCCGCATCAATCTTGCAAATGCGAAATATGAATATTTGCTAAGAGTTAAAGTGCTTGATTACTACAGGGGCTAATGTCCAATTGTGTGGAATAAGAAGCATATTTAAATTGTCAAAATCACAGACAAAATCAATTCCTCAAGTCGTATGCATCTTAAAACTAATCGGCAGCGTAAATCTCACCCGCACTTTTTTCTGATTTTGTATACCCGGATTCCAGGGCGGCATGGCTGATATAACGCGCATGGCCTCGGCATCGAGGAGGGGATGGACGCTGCGAAGGACTTCCACGTTGGTAATACTGCCATCCGTTTCGACAACAAATCCGACAAATACGGTACCCTGGATTTCTGATTCGCGGGCCAGGGCGGGATATCTGAGTGCCTCTTTGAGATATTGCTGTAAGGCGGTCGTACCGCCTGTAAATTCCGGCATGCGTTCCACAAATGTGAATGTTTCCTGCACAGGAGGTGTTACAGGCGCGGAAACGACTTCCACTTCCCGTTGTTCTACATAAATGCTGTCAGATCCTTCCACATCCTGTGTGCCGATCACAGAGCTCCCTATCTCGTCACGGGTAGGCATGTATTCCTCTTCCGGCACTTCTTCGTCTTTTTTGACAACAGGCGGCAAATATTTCACGGTCTTGGCCTTTGGTACCGCCTCAACGGGTTCCACAATCCTTTTTTCAAGATCAATCGGAGGTGGTGCTGCCAGCTCTGAATAATTAATTACCCGGGTGGCCTGAACATGAATTGGTTCCTGGGTCGCAGGTGCAAAAAGCGATTTGATAAATGGATATAAAAACACAAGGACCACCATCAATACGGCGATGCCCAGCGACTTCAATGCCGTGGCGGGGTATTGCCTTTCGAGTGCTTCTGCTCCGTATGCCTTCACTTCCGTTTTGCTCATGGCTTCAGGTTCAGGTCAAATTCGGAGGGTTCGTCCAGTGCGTAACGTTGCACTGCAGAATTGTTCAATGCATCAAGTATGGTCACCAGATTTTCATAGTTCGATTCCGGAAGTGGTTTGATCAACACCACCAATCCATCGGTTTCCTGATTGGCCGCGCTCAGAAAAGTGATGAGGCCGGAATCACTGTAATCCAAATCAAAAGTTTCAGGGTCCGTAATTCCACGGTACCACACGATTTTGTCCTGAAGTAAAACCAGACTCAGCGTTCGCGATTCTTTCACGGGTGTTTCCTGTTGCACATCATCCGCATCTGGTTTGGCCGGAACCAGCAATTCCATCACTTGTGGATTGCTGAAGGTGGTGGCCAGCATGAAAAAAGTCAACAGCAAAAACGCGAGATCCACCATGGGATTCATGTCCACATTGACTTCCCGCTTTTCGGCTTTCCGCGAAGCTTCGTTGGTCCCGTGGATTCTGTCCACTTCTATTTCGTCAATTGGCGGCAGCATCGCTTACTTTTTTGTCTGTGACCAGATTGAATCTGGTGATGTTCAGGTCGCGCAACAATTCAAATAATTCGTGGATCACCGGATATTTCACCCGACCATCGGCATTTACTGCAAAGCGCATTCTGGGATTGACCATGCGCGCTGCAAGAAGCCAGGATCGCAACTCATTTTGTTCGCCCATGGGGATTCCTGTTTGCACGAAAGGCGTATAATCTTCCCGTGCGTTCAGGTAATCTGCCAAAGTAGCGACTGGGGTCCCAAAGGCATTTTGCAGGCTGAAAATTTCCTTTTCCCTTTCGGAAAATGTGATTCCGTATTGAGTTGCCACCATATCCAGCATGCGCTGTCGCTGAAATTTATTATCGATGCCCAGGTATACAACCCCATTTTCGCTGATCGTGATGGTGCAAATACCACTTTCAGGCATTTTAATCTCTGAAGTGGAAGGTGGAATAATTATTTCTTCGGGCAGTTCAGGTTTGAAAGTGGTGGTCATCATAAAAAACGAAACGAGCAGGAAGGCCATGTCCACCATTGGATTCATGTCGAGCTTGGGTTTTTGTCTGATATTTCTGAAACCAGCCACGGGTATTTATTTTTTCAATTCGTCTTTGAACCGGCTCAACAAGGCATAGTTTGTTTCGTCGGTTGCGTAGGTGAGTTTGTCAATGGTCGATGTGTACAGATTGTAAATCACAATGGCGACCGCGGCGGTGGAGATACCGAGGGCTGTGGTAACAAGTGCTTGCGAAATTCCCGATGCCAGTCCCACTGCATCCGGAGAGCCCGCTCTTGCGAGAGAAGAGAAGGCTCTGATCATCCCCGTAACCGTACCGAGCAAACCGATCAGGGTGGCAATAGAAGCGATGGTGGAGATCACTGCCATGTTGCGTACAAGTTGGGGTAATTCCAGATGGGTCGCTTCCTCAAGTTCGCGCTTGAGTCGAAAGGCCTTTTCCTCCGGCCCCAGGGTATTCAGATCAGTGGTGTGCCGGTAAGAATCGATTCCTTTTTTGACAACATTGGCTACAGAACCGCGCTGCACATCGCAGGCTGCTTCGACTCCATCAAAATCGTCGCGAACGAGCAGCGATTTAATCTCCTGTGCAAAAAGTTTGTTTTTGCCCTTACCCGCTGCCCGCTTGAGCGTAATACCGCGTTCGATGGTATACGTGATCAGGATAATGATAAAGGCCAGTTGTAAAATTACCAGACTGCTGCCCTTGTGTATGATGCCGAGGTAATTGTCCTGAAGTGGTTCATTTTGGGGATCCCCACCAACAAAATTGTCCGGATGTCCCAGGATATTGTGATAAATGAAATAAGAGATCACCAAAGAAATAATTATGACTCCCACGCCCATGGCAGACGACATACTGTTTCGCAGGTCCTGCTTTTTTTGAGAAGCATTCATGTTTGATCGCGGTAGTTTAATTGATATAAATACATGCTTGAAAGGTATGAAAACGATCATGATAGCGCCGCTTTTTATAAGAAAGTAATTCACTATTGGGTATGGATTATTTGGCATTGGGAATCTGACCCTGTGATTGATTTCAATCGAGAAAGTTATACAGATCATGTATCCGATTGCTATATTTGTATAAAATTTTCACATGATTTACAGAAACCTTACGCCATTAATGACCCTATATAGTAATGAATTTCGGGCGGTGATGATTGTCGGACCGAGGCAATCTGGTAAAACCACACTTGTGAGAAATACATTTCCTGACAAGCCGTATGTATCATTGGAAAATCCAGATGAGCGCCTGCTTGCCCAAAATGATCCCCGTGCATTTCTTGCCAGATTTCCCGATGGCGCAATACTGGATGAAATACAACGGGTTCCGGAATTGTTCAACTACCTGCAGGAAATACTCGATAATACGGACAAAGATGGATTGTTTATCCTGACGGGAAGCAACAATATTTTACTTCAGGAAGGTGTAGGTCAATCTCTTGCGGGACGACTTGGTGTGCTGGATCTGTTGCCACTATCCTATCGCGAATTAGAGAATCACGGAGCTTCCAATGCGTCTCTCACCGAATTGATTTTGAAGGGAACTTATCCGGAAATATATGACAAAAACAGAAAGCCGGAATTGTGGTACAACTCATACCTCCGCACTTATGTTGAACGGGATGTCCGTCAAATTAAAAACATCGAAAATCTTCTGCTTTTCAACAAATTTATTAAACTCTGTGCCGGCCATATTGGTCAACAATTGAATTTGTCGACGCTGAGCAATGAATGTGGTATAAATACGCGCACTGTTCAATCCTGGCTGTCCATTTTAGAAATGACCTACATCGTAAAGTTGCTGCCTCCCTATTACCAAAACTTTAATAAGCGAATCGTCAAAGCTCCAAAACTTTATTTTTATGATACAGGACTTGCGTGCGCTCTTTTATCTATCAGAAAAACGGAGGAACTGGCATTTTCTCATTTCAGGGGATCACTGGTGGAAAATTATATCATCATGGAATGCATCAAAAATGACAAGAATTTAAACCTGGGTCAGATGTTTTATTACTGGCGGGACAACAATGGAATTGAGATCGATTTGATTATCGATACTGCGACCCATTTCCGGCCTGTTAAAATCAAATCAGCACAAACTTACCATTCAGATTTCAGCAAAAATTTGCACAAGCTGATGAAGTTATCCGGAGTTTCGGAAAGTTGGGTGGTATATGATGGCGATCAGGAATTTGATGGCAGTGATGGGATTCATTTGATGAACTGGCGGAAATTTATTCTTGAGTAAGCAATCCCGGGAAGGTCTGAGCGTGATTCTGTCACAATGTGAAGGGAACATTTAAATTCCCCATTTTCCCAGATTATTCCCATTGTTGGAAAGGAGAACTTTATATTCTGATATAAAAGCGTAAAATATCTGGAGATCGTCTGCTGAAAATCCAAAGAATGCTCCACTCTGCGACAAACAATTTCCAGGAACGGTTGCTGCCATATCGTCGAAGTAACCAATTCCTTTAGAGCGCTATTCAGTTTATGTTCACCTTATTTTCTTACCTTCATCGGTACCAACCAGTCATGTGAATATCTATGAAACCTCCAATCGCTTCGTTTACAAACCTCTTTATTTTTTCCATTGTCTTATTCGTTTTTTCAATAAATGTGCAGGCTCAATGTCCGGGAAATGTTGATTGGACCTTAAATCCGCCACCCACAAATGGTCAGTACCAAAGTGGCGATTTGGTGGAAATCTGCGCGGAAATCAGCGATTTTAATTACAATACGTTTAGCCTTTTAGGGGTGATCCTGGATTTACCGGAATCGTGGAACGTGCAGGATGTGGGAAACATCGTCTTACCTCAGCCCTGTTACATCAGTCAGGGTGAATGGATTTTTATAGAAGACGTCCTGGTACCAGAAATCTGGGAAACACGAACGGGTTTTTTCTTTGACCGATATGAAGCCGGAACAGAATCAGGTGATGGCGACCCATTCAACGATGGGGGAGATGCCTGCGGAAACGGCACCGGAAACTGGACTTTTTGTTTCACGATTACGATCGAAAATGGTTGTGGTGGAACAGGCAATCCGAACAATGGCAACGATATTACCCCGGCTTTGATTCTGATGAACGACAACACCGTGTTGGGTGGCCCATGGGCACCACCGTGTAATTTTACCAGTCACGTTTACGATGAG
>JBGTLS010000679.1:0-3611 GCA_041744015.1 Cryomorpha sp.
CGCCAATCCGGCCAGAAATATCACAATGGCCAAAGCAGGAATTATAAACTTTTTCATACAAGCTATATGGCTTACGTTTTTTGAATTTTTTTATATCGAGCAATCATTAAGCCAATATGTTTTTAAAAAGTCAGTCCTGCCCTCTGTCTTGAAGGAGAATGCAGAATTCTAAATAACAAACCGCACCTCCGACAGCTCCCTGCCGATGTCTTGAACTCCTTTCAAAATGCGCTTCGTTTGCACAGGCGAAGGCTTCTTGATGCCCTTGATGTATTGAGCGAGTAAACTCTGGTTCATCCCTATTCGCGCCGCGAGGGCCTTGGCATTGATTACTTTGTAAAAGTGGAAGAAACTGTCGAGATCATATTCAAACTGAATATCCTCAATGACGTATTCGCGCCCGTCCTCCTCAAAAGCAAGATTCACAGCCTCCAGAGCCTCTTCCTGAAGCATTTCAAAATGCTCAGCCTGTGTTCCAATAAATGAATCTTTTAATTGAGCGGTGGCACTGTAACCGGTTTCTTCTTTCATCACAGTGAATTTGATCTTCGTTCTTTTCATCTCTTTTTGGTTTCTATATCAGCCTGCTTCAAAATCACATTTTATATGCCCTTTTTGACTTCTTCGCAGTGGCAGTCGCTCACGTCCTACGAGTAACAATTCCTTAGGTCTCACGCCGTTTTTTCGAATCCGGAAATTCCATATCGCCGTTATTTATCTCTCAGAAGATATTCCGAATTTTGAAAACATAACAGAGCTATCTGATAATTTGCAGGCTTTTATTGAGGAAACATATGGCTATTTCCCGCATGGCAGTAACAATTAATTCCTGCGCAGATTATGATAAAAAACACTTACCTTAGTGTCATGACTGATCTAGACATCTATAACAAGCTGACTGCCCTACCGGATGCCATGAAAAAAGAGGTCAATGATTTTATTGATTTCCTCAAATCAAAAAGCGATGCCGGACAAAAGCCAATGAAAAAAAGGCAAGCGGGCTTGGCTAAGGGGCTCATTAAAATGAAAGATGACTTTGATGAGCCGTTGGATGATTTCAAAGATTACATGTAATGAATTTCATCATTGATACCCACGCAGTTATTTGGTTTATCACTGAAGATAAAGAACTTCCCCAGCATGTAAAATCGATTATCGAAGATGAAGAAAACACTTGCTATGTCAGTATTGCATCACTTTGGGAAATGGGAATCAAATATGCTTTAGGAAGGCTTGAATTGAAACCAGATCTCAAGATGATTTTTGAATTGATTGATAAGAGTGGCATTTCAATACTATCCATCACAAGTGCTCACGTACTCATGGGAACTTCTTTGGAATTCCATCACCGTGACCCTTTTGATCGGTTGATTATAGCACAAGCCAAACACGAAGGATTGAAAGTGATCTCAAAGGATGGCGTTTTCAAAAATTACGATATCAATTTGATTTGGAAATGAAAACGACTGTTAAAGAAAGCATTGTCAAAAAGATGCGAGAAATCCGCGAGCAATTGAATGAGAAAATAGCCGATAAGGATTTTCAAGAGCAAAAGGAATATATCCGGCAAACATTGGAGGAACTGAAAAAGAAGCGTAGCAACTAACTATAAAAAACCCGATCTGGTATCGCTTAAATAATACGAAATGTATAAGATTATCATTGGCCTCGTACTTTTCATCCCGACAATCGTGCAAGGCCAAATGGGCTTCTCCTATCCCTATTTCCTCACTTCTCCCAATGGCCAATTCTATCTGAAATCCATCCCGTACAAAAGTCAATTGTTCGAGACTGAAGGGAGGACTGAGATGTATGCCAGCAAAGATTCTTCTTTGATTTATAGCATTTCCAGATACTTCGTGCCCGGCGAATTGCTTATAAGCAATGACGGAAAAACCATGCTTCATGCAAAATTCGATGTTTACAACGATGAAGATTTTGATTAACAAATAGTACAGCATTACCATTTCGGTACTTTGAATAAATCTTATGAGGTAGCGCAGATCGTGCAAAGAAACCTTGACGATTATCGATACTCGATGTCTTACACGAATTGGGAAGCATTTGAATGGAAAAAGGGCAAGTATGTCTTTGATGATTCGATTCCCGCATTCAGGAGAAAGCTGCTCGAAACTCCGTTATATACAAATGGTCAATTTGCATTCCTTGCCACAAAGGACGACGAGTTGCTTCAATTTGATCTGAATAACGGTGAATTGGTCAATCGCCAAGCCATCTCCACGAGTGCGAAACTCGTGAACCGGACATACAGCGCTCCACAAATTGCTGAAGCAGAGTTTCTGCGTCCGAAAGATAATATCCCCAATTTGAAAAACGGGTTGACATACCATGAGGTCTTAGAAAAGGAGTTTGATTTTAAATATGATGGCGTTCTAAGAAATGATAAATTCAAGTATTACTATCTCAAACTTACTTGCCTGATTGACATTCATGGAAAATGCCTCGAACCGACTGCAGATTTTGATGATGCCAAACTCAAACAAGAAATTGAAGCTTTTTTTGAGAACCAAATATTTGACGCAACTTCCGTTCCCGAAATATCAGGAAAATGGTATTTCGAGGAGGTATCCAATTTTCGCAGATTGGACACTTTGCTCGCTGCAAAAGAGAAAACCGAAGAGATCAAGTGGAGAAACAAAAGCGACAGTATCAATGGGTTTTACATTCCGCACAACATCGAAGACTGTTTGGCTGCACTGAACGAAATGCTGACTATGAGAGAAAAAGAAAAGTTCAAAAGTTCGTTTCCCATGGAATTCCATCATTCGCTTGGAACCTACTTGCGCCACAATTGGGACCTGTGGCAAGGGTCAAGGTTGAAGAAGTACTTCGAGAATTTGGGAACCACACATCCGGATGACATGTCCTCGATCATCTTAAACTGCTATTGGCGCCAATTGGGAAATGAGCCATATGATCTCAAATCTCAATTGAATAAGTACAATAGAATTCACGTCCCTCAGTTGATTATGCCTGATAGTTTAATCTATCAAGTTAGATGATTAACAACGAACGGATTTATCGTTTCACCCTACTCACGAACCCCTCAATCGCCTCATCACCCGCATTCTCCATCAATTGCTTAATAAAAGCACTGCCGATAATCACCCCATCGGCGTAGCGACAGGCGGTGTCAAAAGTCTCCCTGTCGGAAATACCAAAACCGATGAGCCGGGGTTTTTCCAATCCCATTTTATCAATCCGGTCGAAGTAGGCCAGCTGTGCCTCGCCAATTCCCGCGCGGACGCCCGTGGTGCCTGCCGTCGCCACCATATAAACGAATCCGGTGCTGTGCCGGTCGATGGCGCGGATGCGCTCCTCAGAGGTGTTGGGGCTGATTAAAAAAACTTTGCGCAGCCCCTTTTCGCGAAAGTGCGCTTCATAGTGATCCAAATATTCCTGCAATGGCAGGTCGGGAATGATGAGGCCGTCCACGCCCACCCTGCTGCAATCGGCGAGAAATCGCTCCATGCCGTATTGCAAAATAGGATTGAGGTAGCCCATCAGCAGCACGGGCACCCGCACATGCTTCCGCAAATCTGTGAGCTGCGCGAAGAGCGTCGGAATGTTCATCCCGTTGGCGAGGGCGC
>JBGTLS010000680.1:0-6991 GCA_041744015.1 Cryomorpha sp.
TTCCCCAAACTGAAATCAAGGTTTGCGGAGGCAATGAGATTTCGGCTCAGATTGAAATTAACCGACCGATCGTAGGCAATGTAAATTATGCGATCGACATGGCCAACGTTCCCGGCCTGAGTGCTTTGCTGCTTGTAAGCCAATCGGATGGGGCTCCCGCGCAGAACAGTATTCAATTTACGGGTTTGAACACGGTGGCCGCAGGCTATTATCCCGGCCATGTGGTGTTGACTTTCAACGGTGAAGAACAGCGACTCCCATTCGTGCTGATCCTCGGTCAGGATTCTCCGGAAGCACCGTTGCTTTCGTCACCCATCAATGGTGTGACGCTTCCGGTCCAGCAGGTTGATTTCACATTTTCTGACGTGGCTGCCGGATATGTTATTTTGGATGTTTCAACAGATGCCGGTTTTGGCAACATTGTTTATCAGGAAAAACACTATAGCACGACTACGACCATTTCTGTTACCGTACCTTTCGATCTCACCGATTATTTTTGGAGATTGCGGAAACCCTCACCTTGTGGGGATGACGTCATCTCGGAGACTGGAACATTCAATATTGGCGCAGTGAGTTCAGTAAATACTGCAAGAAATTTGGATTTTTTCAGTCTTTATCCAAATCCGGCAACGGATGTGGTTTCGATCAACATGCATGTGCAGGGAATGGATGTCCTCAGGGTATATGATCTTTCCGGGCGAATGGTCGATACGTGGAACGTACTACAGGGAACAACTTTTTCTGTGAGCCATCTTGCGCCAGGCGTATATGTGGTTCAGGCGCCACAAGGTGGAAAAGGTCAAAAACTGGTTATCAGATAAGATTCAATCTTTTTCTTCCCAGAGTTCGATGTAATTTCCTTCCGGATCGTTGATCCAGGCAAATTGACCTTCGTCGTGGGTTTCCGGGCCGCGTACTTCGCCTTTTTCCTGTCTGATTTTGTCAAGGATGTCGGCCATGTTTTTCACCCTTAGATTTACAGTAAAAAACTTTCCGTCCACAAAAGGTCTGTTCTTGTTGTGCAGGATCGAAAACACAGAATAACGTTTTTTATCGTCGTTCATTTCCCGGTAAGGGAAGGAGATGTAGTATGCCTGGTATTGCTCGGTGTATTCGTACTGGAGGCCAAGGTGGTTTTGATACCAGTCTGCCAGTACTTTGGGATTTTCTGAATAGAGGAAAATACCTCCGATAGCCGTTACCATGACATTGGGAATTTTAACTTTGGGAATATTACAGAACAAATACACGTTGGTCAGCCGAATCCCTACCAGGAACTGTTCCCGTATGATTCAATTTCCTGAAAAGGAACGTTAAACTTCCGTATCCAGATCGCCGGCAAATATCTTTTTCCAAACATCCGGTAGAGGAATGGTTTTGCCGGCATTGTAATCAAAACAAACACCCACGGACTTCCCGGTGGTACAGATTACCTCTTCTCCGTTTTCATGTTTTAGAATGACGTAAGTAACCTCAAAACTTTTGGTTCCGAACTTCGAAATCCAGAGTTCAATATAGGCCTCATCATTGAGGTGTAGTGGTACTTTGTAATCTATTTCGTGGCGGGCGAGGAGAAGACCTTCCGTTTGCCATTCCCAGGCGGTGCCCACGCGCTCGTTGAAATAAAATTTTCTACCTTCTTCAAAATATGTGAGGTATACGGCATTGTTTACATGTCCGTAAGAATCAAGGTCGTTGAAGCGGATGTGAATCGGGTACCGGTTTCGCGATTTACCCATTATGTCATCGGGTTCATGATGATGCTGAAAATGGTGATGCTGTTTGGATCCCTGTCGTAGAAAAGTTTATCGAGGGCTGCGTGCACATTCTTTGCGCTGAAGTAGGATGTTTGCAAAATATCTTCACCCTGCCGGCGCCATTGTATGGTGTAGGAACTCTCTTTGTTTTTATAACTTTTCACGTAAGTGAGCATACGCTTGAGCACATCTACTTTGTCGTAGCCCGCATCGGAGTGAAAAAGAAATGACTGATTGTGTCTAGGATTGACAGTCACCAAATGAAGAGTGACCTTATTGTCCTTTTCTCCAAAATCATAAATCAGGCTATTTGGCCCAAGGCCGATATACTTTTCTATTTCTCTTTGAATTTTGGTTATCTCGATGTTTTTATCTGTCATTACCCACATTTTACGCGTCAAATTTACTGAATTCGCTGTTGTTGCTTTTAAATTCCGGGACAATGCTTTTTATTTTTTGCACAAGCGCATCATTGTCCTGACGGTCAAATAAAGCCACAAGGGCTGTGATTTGTTCAGAAACTATCGAAAAATCGTTTGATCGCACCTGAGCGCGCTTGATTTGAGGATGGTGGGTGGGCAGGGTATTCTCCAAATCGTTGAGCAATTCTTCGTAGAGTTTTTCACCAGGACGCAGGCCAGTGATCTCGATGCGAATGTCCCGGTCGGGTTCAAACCCGCTGAGGGTGATCATTTGCCGGGCGAGGTCAATAATTCTTACAGAATCTCCCATATCAAAAACGAAAATCTCACCGCCACTGCCCATGGCACCTGCCTCCAACACCAATTGACAGGCCTCGGGAATGGTCATGAAATATCGGGTAACTTCGGGATCGGTAACGGTAACCGGACCTCCGCTTTCGATCTGCTTTTTAAAAAGCGGAATCACCGAACCATTGCTGCCGAGCACATTGCCAAATCGGGTGGTGATAAATCGGGTCACGTCCAGATTGTTGCTGGCCTGGGCGTAGATTTCGGCCACGCGTTTCGTGCTGCCCATTACACTGGTTGGGTTTACGGCTTTGTCGGTGCTGATGAATACGAACGTTTCCACTTGGTATTCCACGCTCAAGTCAACCAGTATGCGCGTGCCAAGTACATTGGTGAGCACTGCTTCACTGGGATTGAGTTCCATCAGCGGTACATGCTTGTACGCTGCCGCGTGAAAAACAATCTGCGGGCGGAATTTGTCAAAAACCCGGGACATCCTGTCCTGACGGCGGATATCGCCGATCACTACTTCCAGGGTGATGTCCGGAAATTGTTTTCTCAATTCGATTTCCAGTTCGTAAGCCGGCGATTCGGCCTGATCAAGCGCGATGATCAATCCCGGTTTGTACCTGGCGATCTGCCTGACCAATCCACTACCAATGCTGCCTGCCGCGCCAGTGATCAGGATGGTCTTACCCCGAAGCTGGGTTTCCACATTGCCGTCGTCAAGTCGTATCACGTCCCGGCCCAGCAGGTCTTCGATATGGACATTCTTAATTTGTTTGAAATTGAGTTCCCCGTTGATCCAGTTTTCCACCGGAGGAATATTGAGCACTGTTGTACGCGTCTCGAGGGCCGTGGCAATGACTTTTCGTTTGTTGGTGGGATTGGGTCGTTGGATGGAGATAATGAGGGTAGGCTCATTGTCTTTTTGCAGTAGCGCACCCAACTCGCTGGTATGGTATATGGCTGCTCCCTCGAGCCGTTTCCCCTTTTTGCGTTGATCGTCGTCTACAAAGGCTACAACCCGGTATCGCGTTCGGGCATCGCGGTCGAGGGTGCGTTTGGTGATGATGCCCGCTTCACCTGCACCGTAAATCACAACGGCTTTTCGTTCGCTGCGCGGATTTCTGATTTCGATATAAGCCATTTTTACCGCAAGGCGAAAAACGATCAGCAGGGAAGCCGAAAGAATGGCATCGAGAATGATGATAGAAAATGGCAGAAAATACGCCCCATCCCAGAAATAGAATTTGATTGGATTGAGCAGGGCCATCACGACACTTCCGTAAAAAACCACCTTGGCAATCCGCACCGAATCTTCTGTGCCCGTATACCGGATGATGCCGGCGTAGGTGCGCCCTGCCAGGAAAGAGCCCAATCTGATGACCATATAAACCGGTAGGGCAAATATCAATGGTCCTATTTCCAAATCGGGGATGGTGAATTCAAACCGAAGCATGTAGGCGATCAGCAGCGATGCCAGTACAATGGCAGTATCAATCAAAAATATGAGCCAACGCGGGACGTTGCGACGGGGAAATTTCATAGAAGTACGACAAATATAGGATGATTTTGAATGTCATGTTTTTATTGTTTGCTACCTGGAATACAGTGGTGATTTCGGGTCGAAAGCATGTCTGTTTTGGTGCTGATTTCATCCGAAAGGGTGTAACTTTGCCGCTTTATTCTTGGATTGTATTGCAGCTATGAGAACTTACACGCTGGTTTTTTTAATGCTTTTTGCAGTTGGCGGTTCGCTTGCACAAACGGGATTGCCCTTTGAGCACGTAGAAATCTCCATTGATACCAACCGGTTTAACCTGCGGGACCACTCACTGATATTTCGAGGCGAGCGGCATCTGGCTTTCCGCTACTCACAGGATGAACAGGTCGCAGAGATTGCACTTTATCCCACAGATGCCCGGTTTTTTGAGACACACAAACTACGGTTGCTTCCGTCTGGTGATTATGATATTCTTGACTCGCTAACTTACATTGATCCGGGTTATTTTCGCTTCAGGCTTCGGTTTAAATCCATTTCAAAGTCAGATTTTCACCGTCTGAGTTTTGAAATCTCAGGGCCTACCGGCGACCAAAACAAATCCGTGGCTCTCTTACCTTATTATGACACAAGAGCCAGGATCGAAAGAGGGGAAGATGATTTGTACATTGGAGAGGAAAAACGATTCGAAATTTCAACGAACAACCTTGCTAATCTCGTCCTTGACGAAACATGGCAGCGAACCGATGATTTTGAGTATCGCCTGTTCGAGCGCAATGGGATAGGCTATCTGGCTCTGATACCGCTTACTTTGGGGGTCAAGGAATTGAATATTACACTCGCCACCCGCCGCCCCTCCTTACATGAAGGTCGCCCGGTTTATTCCCTTCCGGAAATGAACCTGGGTTTTCTGGTTAAAGGTTCGCGACTCACATTTCTACGGACGGACAAGAAACGTGTGATCATGGAGCGCGACAACCGCGATGGAACAGAAATACAGATCGATAACCACCGGCTCCTCGAAATGCATAAAACGTACCGGATTGAAGATCAGGAAGAGTCGGGAGGTCCGCTCATTGCAGAGCTTTATACAGTAAGAGCTCTCAGCAATGATAAAGTGCTCTGTATCATTCGGCCATATCAGCTTCACCGTACCACCGACGGTTATCTTTATGTCAAAGATGGTGACAGTCCACGGTTTATCACCAATATCAATATTTCGCCCGAAGCGACGGTCACGCAGGTGAGCATCCTTCGCGAGGGTAGCGATTGGACTACCGATCGCAATATCCGGCCGGGGGAAATCATTGAGGTTCGTATTGAGGGACAGGGGCTTGAGCAAGCGCGCTTCTATTTCGAGGACCTCGAGGTGATTCAGCGCGATTCTATTACGCGCACAGACCGGTCTGTGTCTCACCGCCTGCGGGTACCGGTGACCCTGAACAAAAAGTTTATCGAAATCTACAATCAGGACCGGAAAACTGGGTTTACACTCGGCGTGCGGGAATACGAACGCCCCCGGCCGCTGGACTTTGTGACCGTCAATTACGGTGAGGGCAATATCGTTGCCAATACCCTCAACCAAATCATACTTTACGACCACACTGTACGCGACATCGTACTCGGGTTTGATTACAATGCCATCGATGACACCGATTATTTTTTCGGAAAACAGATTTTGGAAATTGATATCCGAATTTTGGGAACCCGCGGCGAGTTGATAGAAATGCAGAAAATTGAACATGTTGAGATTTGTCCGGGCCCTGCCTCGCCACGGTCGGCTTTTTACCAAAGTAAAACCTGCAACCGGGAAGATATCCGAATCAATGAACACCTTACCAGAAAAACACAGAATCTCGATGAATGGTCGCGGATCGAACTGAACATCCGCCACAAAAAAGACCGCTATGGTGGTGCCGGATACACCCAACGTATTGTGATCGTACTGCGAAAGCTTGTTACCTTTGATGTGGATGTATCTTTCCCTGCAGGTCTGGTTATCAAAAGGGTGGGGGTGGACGGATTTCCCGGTCTGAGTGGAATTTCCCTGGCCATGCTTGCTCAGTTTAGTTTTTACGACAAGGAGCGCATCCGGAAACTCAAACCCTATAAGGTCGGGGCCGGATTTCTCGCCCAGAATGCTTTCAATTTCAATCCGGAAAATACCCAACGCGATCTCGGCATCGTGCTGCTCGGGTCCGTGTATCCCACGCGTCTCGATGGGAAGCTCACCTTTCCGCTTTTTGCCGGATGTGGTTATTTTATCAATGAAGAGCGATTCTTTTTTCTGATTGGACCGGGAATCAGGGTTTCTTTTTAGTGGAAAAAAGTCTCATGTACAAAGTATTAAGTACTAAGTTGAGTGTTTTAAACTACAATCTTCGGGCTATCTTATTTTATTTTGAGAAAGCAGGTGACCACACCTTTGACAATGGAAAAGAACATTTTGAATTTTTTTTGTTTTCAGAAAGGAAATGGGTTAGATCTTTATTTGAAGACCGCTCCATAGAAGTTAAAACCGGGAATTGTGATTATAAAGCGTACATTCCGACATAATCACTTCAAACGAATTATAATTGTGCCTTTTTTAATTTCAGTGAGTAATAGATGCAATTGATTAACAGGTTGAGAAATGCGGTGAAGAAAAATTGTATTTCGCCGGAAGCCGTTCCAAATTCCCTTGCGTATTGGAGCGATATGCTTTTTGCCAAAAGCATATTTGCACTCATCCCTCTGAGCCTTTTGGCACTCATACCCGCCATTGTAGCCAGCTTCGTAAATGAAATATATATTATTCTCATTTTTGACCTGATTGGTTTTTTTACTTTGTTTATTATCGGATATCTTCCGGGCATACCTGTATTGATCAGGAAAATTATGCTTATGTCGCTGCTCACCATGTTGGCATTTGTGCTGCTCACCGGATTGGGCAATTTTGGTCCCGGATTGGTATATCTCCTTGCACTTACCATATTTATGCTGCTATATTTTCCCAGAATTAACCGGAAACTACCTTTCAT
>JBGTLS010000681.1:0-1935 GCA_041744015.1 Cryomorpha sp.
TGGTGATTTCACATTGCGCACTTCTTCGATAATTCCTTTGTCGTGCGGTGGAACTATTTGCGCTCCATCATTCCAATATACCTTGTATCCATTGTACTCTTTCGGATTATGCGAAGCTGTAACCACGATTCCGGAAGTGCAGCCATAATGCCTTACGGCAAATGAGAGCACAGGTGTAGGTCTGAGCTCGGGGAATAGGTAAACTTTTATTCCATTCCCTGCGAGCACTTCCGCTGCCTTGCGCGCAAACAGATGAGAATTCTTGCGGCAATCATGCGCAATTGCCACGCTTTTCTCCCCTTCGACCTGCTGATTGATATAATTTGCCAGGCCCTGTGTGGCCATGGCAATGGTGTACTTGTTCATTCGGTTGGTGCCGGCACCCATGATTCCGCGCAGGCCCCCGGTACCAAATTCCAGATCCATATAGAAAGCATCTTCCAACGCTTTGGGGTCATTGTCCATCAGATGCTGAATTTCAGCCCTGGTTTTCTCATCAAATTCTTTCCCCAACCAGGATTTAGCTCTGTCCAACGTTTTTGATTCCATCGTATGTGTATTTTTCTGTGTAATAATCAACAGTTTTTATAATCCCTGTTTCGAATGTTTCTTCTGCTTTCCAGCCCAGATCCCGGGTAATTTTTGTTGCGTCTATCGCGTATCTGCGGTCATGTCCCGGGCGATCGGTGACATAAGATATCAGATCGTGATAAGACCCGGATTTCAGTGGCTTTGATCTATCGAGTATGGTACAAATTGCCTGGGCAATTTCGATATTGGTGCGTTCATTTTTGCCGCCGATATTATACGTTTCTCCTGATTTTCCTTTTTCAAAGGCGGTGATGATTCCACGGCAGTGGTCGGCAACATATAGCCAATCTCTTATGTTCTTACCATCGCCATAGATTGGAATGGGCTCACCGTTCAAAGCTTTTCTGATGATGGTCGGAATCAACTTTTCATCGTGCTGATTGGGGCCATAATTATTGGAGCAATTCGTAGTGACCACGTTCATCCCATAGGTATGATGGTAGCTGCGCACGATCATATCACTGCCAGCCTTGCTCGCACTGTATGGACTGTTTGGGGCGTATGGTGTGGTTTCCTTAAAAAGGCCTTCGGGACCAAGGCTTCCATATACTTCGTCGGTACTGATGTGCAGAAAAAGATGGTTTGCAGCATCCAGCTTCGATTTATGGGGTGCATCCATCCAGAATGATCTGGCCACATCAATGAGCGTAAAGGTACCGTTGATATTGGTTCGAATAAATGCCTCTGGCCCGGATATGCTGTTGTCAACATGTGATTCGGCAGCAAAATGGATGACTCCTGAAAAGCCGTATTTTTCAAAAAGTTCATTTACCTGAGACCTGTCGCAGATATCACCTTTCACGAAAGTATAGCGCGGATGCTGATCAAGTCCGAGCAGATTATCAGGATTACCGGCATAGGTGAGCAAATCGAGATTTACCACGCTGACATCTGCATGTGCCTGGAGCAGCATGGTGATGAAATTCGAACCTATAAATCCGGCACCCCCGGTAATTAAAATTGTACCCTTCATTCTTTATGTGTGATTTCATTCAGGCATTCCCGCAGCGCGGCGCGCCAATGTGGTACCTGAAGATCAAATGTATCTTTAATTTTTTGCTTGTCAAGCACACTGAATGCCGGTCGCCGGGCTTTGGTGGGAAAAGCTTCTGAGCGCACTGGATTCACGGTCATGATATGACCCGCTAGTTCAAATATGGCATGAGCGAAATCGTACCAGGAAGCCACCCCTTCATTGCTGTAGTGATATGTCCCGAATGGAAAACTCCCACGATTTTGATCGTACCTTTCACAAATGCGCAAAATGGCATGGGCAAGATGGTCCACCAGTGTCGGGCTTCCGATCTGATCGTACACCACATTGATTTCTTTGCGCGACTGCGC
>JBGTLS010000682.1:0-10961 GCA_041744015.1 Cryomorpha sp.
TTGGATAAATCGATAAACGCAGAAGAATGAAATGGTATTTTAAAGCAGTTTATCTTATCCCAATCGCCATGTTTGTGCTCATTCTGTCCGGATGTGGTGGAGGTGAAAAAGTCACTAAAACCAGTGCCGGAATACCCTATGGCGGTCTGGATTTTAAACTGAAGTTTGATGTGAAAGTTTTTCATGTTGATCAGGATTCATCGAGGATATTTATTCGCTTTAATACCGGGGCTTTACTTTACAGCCGGTCAGCTTCTGAAAATTTCAGCGCCCGGGTAAAAGTGGTCATTACGCCGACAGTGGTTGGCACCCAATCTGGTGTGACAACCAAACCCAAAACGATTCAAATGTCTGACATAGACAATGAAAAAGTGGCAAAAGACCTCCTTGGAAGTACAAATATTGATTTGAAAGCCGGTTATACCTATTCACTTAATATCGAGGTGATCGATCAAAATCGGAAACAGACTTTCGTCAAAGTTGTACCCGCCGATAAATCTCTACCTCATTTCAGGGAAAATTTCATAGTTGCAAAAAATGATTTGCGTATTCCTCTTTTTACAGACAGAATCGTGAGTGGTGAGACGTACATCATTGGCACCAATGCAGCACCCCTTCGAGAGGTTTATGTGCAATATTACAACCGGAATTTCCCCCTGCCCCCTCCACCCTTTGCATTTTATGAACCTCGACCATTTGATTATAAGCCCGATTCTACTTTTGTCTTACAGTTAAATGATGAAAACAAAGGCCGATTTACAGCAGTGAGAGAAGGTTTTTATCATTTTCAGAATGACAGTACACAGAAAGCGGGACATACGCTATTTGTATCAGCCGACGAATTTCCCGAAGTGAAAAAAATTCAAAATATGATAGATCCGTTTCGCTATTTGGTGAGTGGAAAGGAGTATCGGAATATTGTCGAAGCTCCTGATATGAAGGTCGCATTGGAAAAATACTGGATCGACTGGACTGGCAATAAGGAACGGGCCAGATCGAGTATACAGGCATACTACCAAAGGGTGGAAGCTGCCAATGTCTATTTCAGCAGTCATGTGGAGGGGTGGAAAAGCGATCGTGGCGTGATCTTCATCGTTTATGGAGAGCCCAATAAAGTATACCGGAGTGCATTGTCTGAAACCTGGATATACGGCGAGGAAAACAATCCTTTATCTATCACATTTCAATTTGTAAAGGTCATCAATCCCTTTACGCTTAACGATTACCGTCTCAATCGGGAAGATTATTATAAACCCAGCTGGTACCGTGCGATTGAAGCATGGAGAAACGGGCGCAATTTTTAGTAAGCGATGAAAAATGAGCTGTTGATCTATGGGATTCATCCGTTGCTGGAAGCAGTCGATTCAGGCAAAAATATTGAAAAGGTAATGGTTCAACGCGGGTTGAATCCTGATACACTTCAAAAAGTATTGCCACTTCTCAAACGGCATGAAATACCGTTTCAATTCGTGCCAAAGGCCAAACTGGACAGGGTAACACCAAAAAATCACCAGGGAATCATCGCATTTATTTCTCCAGTAGAATTTCAGGATCTGGAATGGCTTGTTCCTGGCATATATGAAAAAGGAGAGGTGCCACTGATCCTCATTCTGGACCGAATCACGGATGTTCGAAATTTTGGTGCCATTTGCCGGTCGGCTGAATGCGCCGGAGTTCATGCGGTGGTTATTCCTGTAAAAGGTGCGGCCCTGATCAATGAAGACGCCATTAAAACCTCGGCAGGAGCAATATTGCGGTTGCCCATTTGCCGCGTCCCTTCCCTCAAAGATGCGGTAAAATATCTAAACGGTTCCGGCTTTCAGTCTATCGTATGCGATGAGAAAGGCAAGGAAACTTATTATGACTGCGATATGTCTGTACCTGTGGCCATCATCATGGGATCTGAAGAAGATGGCATCAGCAAAAATATTTCAGAGGTTGCGAACCGATCAGCAACCATACCAATGCAGGGAAAAACTGAATCTCTCAACGTATCCGTCGCCACCTCAATCCTTCTGTTTGAGTGCTTAAGACAACGAGCCGCTCAAAAATAATAAGTGCTTTTTGTAACCTCTTTGCCAAAATTACGTGTAGTAATACTGGAAAACACTTATTGATAAGTGGTTCTTAAAAACTTATAAGAAATGTCAAATCTGTCGGAGTGGCGAACTATACCTTTAGCCGCATACCTTGCCACTCAATGACCGAATGATTGTTCTAATCAATGCTTTATATGAAAAAAGATTTTACCCCTTGTCTTAAAATTTTCATTGCACTTTTTATCTGTTTCATTTCAGGTT
Organism: Cryomorpha sp.; assembly: GCA_041744015.1. GTDB lineage: Bacteria > Bacteroidota > Bacteroidia > Flavobacteriales_D > Cryomorphaceae > JBBQZU01. Next base: position 2,301 of record JBGTLS010000682.1, read on the forward strand.
ATCAGGTAAATGCGCAAAAATCCAGTTCTGAGCCCGAAGCCTACTTCAGATATTTTAAACTTGAAACAGGCCATCTCACCTCTGTTCAATTATCCAATCTGGAAAATTCGTTTGACAATCACAGGGAGATCAAAATGAAATCTTCCTGCATCGATGGAAAATCGGTTCTCCTTGCTGTAAATGCTTCTTATCCGAAAAGAATTGAAGCTATCAGGGAAGAAATCATGTCGATTTGCTCCGCCCACTTCTCCAGGGCAGATATCCGATCGGTGATATCCGTTGCACTTCCCGACATCACAAACTTCTGCAATTGAAAATCATGGTCCCTAAAAACTTCTTTAACTCAGGAATTCGATTATTCGGATATACGGCAGCTGCTTTTCTGTTCGGAAATATTCAGTTTGCCAAAGGACAACTATCCGTTGAATACGGTGGCTCGCCAGAGGCACTCTCCCAACTGATATCAGGTGATGGGGTACAGATTCTCAATCCGCAGATTACTTGTGCTGACGGTGCATTTGGGACTTACACTTCCTTTTCAATCAACAATTTTCCATCGGCAGAAGGTTTAATATTGTCAACGGGTGATATCGGAGATGCCCCGGGACCCAACTTAAGCCAGGCCACCACAACAGAATGGACCACTCCTGGAAACAGTTTGATCGATTTCATTTCGGGAACCACCAGTTATGATGCTTGTGTTTTTGAGTTTGATGTGGTACCTGTTGGCGACACACTGCGTTTCAACTTTACTTTTGCCAGCGAGGAATACCGGGAATACGTCGGTACACCGTTTAATGATGCCTTTGGGTTTTTCATCAGCGGCCCCGGAATTACCGGCACTCCGGGTTTAAATGGATCAGAAAATATTGCTCTTATTCCGGGAACAAATGTCCCGGTTGGAATTAATACTGTAAATAATGGGAATCCAAGCATAGGCTTTCCGGCAATAAATGCTCAATACTTTCATCTCAATGCCTTGTCGTTCAATGCCAAAATAGGTTATGACGGTTGGACAAAGGGATTATTTGCCGAAAGGGCAGTAACTCCATGTGACACTTTCCATCTTAAACTGGTAATAGCCGATGTAGGTGACAGAAAGTTTGACAGCAGCGTATTCATTGAAGCCATAGAAAGCAACAACATTCGATTGTCGAGCATTACAGCGGGTGGAATAGATAATATGGTGGAAGGATGTAATGAAGGAACTGTCATCTTTTCCCGAACACCTGTAACCAATCAACCTGTTGTTGTCACCTATTTTATTGGGGGTACCGCAATAAATGGCGTTGACTATCCACTCATTGGCTCGAATCCTGATCCCACTGTCCCAAAAACGATTGTTATCCCAGCCAATGTAGAATCAGTTTCTATTTCAATCATGCCTTTTCCTGATGGGCTGGATGAAGGAGATGAATACATTGCTTTTTATGTTGGAAATCCGTTCTGCTCGGGAACTGTTCAGGACAGTTTAATTTTTACAATCAGCGACAGTCTGAAAATTGCTGTTCTTCCTCCGCTGTCGTATGTATGCCTGGGCGACAGTATTACATTTAATGTGGAAGGTGATGGCTCATCATTTTTATGGAACCCGGCTACCTATCTCGATGATGTTACGAGTCAGGAACCAACTTCTATTCCTACCCAAAATATTGTATATTCTGTTTCAACATTTGCCAGCACCTGCGTGTCGACTACAACGGTCGAAGTACAGGTAACCGATCTTCAATTGGTCACCAATGTGACCAATGTGCTTTGCGCGGGGCTGAATACAGGAGTCATCAACCTTACCATGATTGGTGGGCAAAGTCCGTTTACCTTCGAATGGACAGGACCAAATGAATTTACAGCTTCGACGCAAAACGCGACAGGCTTAGCATCTGGAATCTATAATGTAATGGTCACCGACCGGGACGGTTGCACTGCCTCCACATCGGCCACAATACTCGAACTTCCAGCTGTGATCGTAAGTGCGTCATCTCCTGTATATTCAGGTGGAACAAATATTTCCTGTCATGGAGCCGAAGACGGACAGGCAACTGCCATACCCGGAGGTGGTACTGCACCGTATACGTACATATGGGATGACCCTTCTGTCCAAACCACCCAAACCGCAACAGGTCTGGCTGCTGGCACATATACAGTCGCTGTGTCTGATGCCAACGGATGTCAGGCCCAGGCTTTAGTCAATCTCTCCGAACCGGATGCCATTGTCGGATCGCTCGTGGAGCGTGTAGATATACTGTGTTTTGGTAACAACACCGGTAGTATTACAGTTGGTGCTTCAGGAGGAAATCCACCGTATACCTATGCCTGGAATACCAATCCGGTTCAAACAGGCACCAGCATAAATAATCTCCTGGCTGGGCTATATGTAATCACGATTACCGATCTCAACGGCTGTAACGGTTTTACGGAAGTTGAAATTTCTCAACCTGAATCGCCGGTTTCTGTCAGTCTTGATATACAAAACACCAGTTGTTTTGGGGGGTCTGATGGTTCTGCAACAGCAACTGTTTCTGGTGGCACTGCACCGTACACATTTGCATGGAGCGGCGGGGTGAGCGGCACAGGATTGTCAATCCAAGGTTTACCGGCAGGTCCTTATATGTTTACCGCTACTGATGCCAATGACTGTGAAATTTCCATACCCTTTAACGTCTCCAATGCTTCGCCAATAACTTTCGATGCGGTATCGATCACGGATATAGCTTGTTTTGGAGAATGGTCAGGGAGCGTCACTGTCATTGTTTCCGGGGGCACAGGCAATCTTTCTTATTCCTGGAATACAATTCCTCCTACCACAACTCAAAATCTTCAAAATGTTCCAGCGGGAAGCTATACTCTGACAGCAACGGATGAAAGCGGTTGCTCAGAAATACTCGAAATCACAATTTCTCAACCTGAGAATCCTTTGACAATTCAGACTATCGATTTTCTCGAACCAACTTGCAACAATGGGGAGAATGGCAGCATAACCATTTCCGGAATGGGGGGCACTGCGCCCTATCAATATATCTGGCATACCACTCCCCCATCCTCAAATCCTGCTCTTTCGGATCTGCCAGCTGGTTCCTATGGACTAACCATAATAGATGCAAACGGGTGTGAAGCTGATACTTTATATGTTTTAAATGCACCTGATGAACTGGAAATTACAGTCACCAACCTCATAGACGTTTTATGTCACGGAGCATCCACCGGTTTGGTTGCGACGTCTGTATCTGGTGGAACCCCTCCCTATAATTACAGCTGGAATGATCCATTAAGTCAGTCCTCAGCTTCAGCCAACAATCTGGCTGCAGGTACTTATACATTGAGTGTAACAGATAATAACAATTGTCTGGCTACGCTTACGGTTATCATAAACGAACCGGCAGAACCTCTGGGTGGAATCATCGCTCAAATCACAAATGTGCTGTGTTTCGGAGACAATTCAGGTATGGCCACGGTGATTGGAACCGGTGGAAGCGGCTCATACAGCTATGCCTGGAATGATCCATTAAATCAACAAACTTCAACGGCATCTGGTTTGGCGGATGGTGAATATACGGTGGTCATTTCGGATCTCAACGGTTGTACTGAAACTGTGGAAATCAATGTGACAATCACAGGTCCTGATGCAGCACTTGTCCTCAATCTTACCCCATCCATTTTTCCGGGTGGAAACAATGTCGCCTGTGCGGACGATAGCACGGCAACTTTAAACGTTGCAATTTCCGGAGGCACACTACCTTATTCGATCCTTTGGAATTTACCCGGACTTGACACCAGCACGGATGAAAATCTGTCTGATCTCGCACCCGGAATTTACGCAGTCACCGTAACTGACGGAAATGGTTGCACAGAAAATGTTTCGATCACGCTCACTGCTCCCAATCCGATTGCTATTTCTGCCATAACAACTCCCAGCGAGTGTTTTGGGATACCTTCCGGAAGCATTGATCTCAGTATTTCCGGAGGTGTGGCTGACTACAATGTCGAATGGAATGGTCCAAACGGCTTTACAAGTTCACTCTTGTCGATGGTTGATTTGGAAGGAGGTATTTATAATCTGTCTATTACCGACGCAAGTGGATGCGTTTATATTGATGTGGTTACGGTAATTCAACCCGAAGATCTTGTTATCACTGTCGACTCACTTTCCAATTACAATGGTTTCAATACCCGATGTTGGAACAGTCAGGACGGTAAAATCTACATCACTCCTTCAGGAGGAATTTTACCCTATAGTTATCAATGGAACCGGCCTAACAATCCAAATTTTTCAAACCAACAGGATGTGACAAACGTTCCAGCAGGATTTATAGAGGTTGTTCTTATCGACGGGAACAATTGCATTCAGAATGAAATTATAGAACTAGTTGCGCCGGCTCCTTTGGAAGTGGATTTTGATGTGAGTCTTTTCCCGAACGGATTCAATACAAGCTGTGCGGGTGCAGCCGATGGAAGTATTGAAGCTTTACCATCAGGCGGAAATCCGGGTTACACATTTCTTTGGATTGGCCCGGATGGGTTTGGTCCTGCATTTATCAATCCCATAGAAGATTTGGTGGCTGGAGAATACAGCGTGCTCATTCGGGACGCCAATAATTGCATGTATTCAGAATCAATTGAAATCACCGCTCCGGACCCGTTTTCAATTTTACTGTTTGCGGAAACCTATAATGGCTCGAACATCAGTTGTAATGGAGGGGATAACGGAAGTATTAATCTGATCGTTTCCGGAAATGGCGCTCCCTATGAATATGTTTGGACAGGACCAAATGGATATACCAGCAATTCGGAAGATCCTATCGGTGTTGAAGCTGGTGAATACTGTGTCACAGTAACAGACGTGAATGGCTGTAACCAATCTGGTTGCATTGTCCTTTCAGAACCTGCACCGGTAAATGTTTTGATCGAACCTGTAGTGTATTCAAATGGACTGAATCTCACGTGTTCTAATGCCCAGGACGGAGGGATAGCCATTACGCTTTCCGGTGGAATCGGAAATTATAATATAAGTTGGACCGGACCAGGCAATTTTACATCAAATCAAACCAATCTGACCCAATTGTCTGCCGGCACTTATTGTGTGAATGTTCAGGATGCGAATGGTTGTGTTTTTTCCGAATGTGTGGAATTAATAGCTCCGGGTCCAATCAACATCATATTTGAGGGTGCCCAACAAATTCTCTGTGCCGGTGATGAAACGGCTTCCATTAACTCAATCGTCACTGGTGGTCAGCCGAATTATTTCTATAGTTGGACTGGTCCGGATGGTTTTACGGCAAATACCGCAACGATTGAGAATCTGGAAGTGGGACAATACTGTCTTACCGTAACTGATGCCAACAATTGCACCCAGCAATCCTGTATTCAATTGTCCACTCCGCTTCCCTTGCTTGCTACATTGCAGACTTCTTCGTTTAATGGTGGTTTTCAGATTGGTTGTAGCGGTGGTAATGCAGGTTCAATTCTCGCTACGCCTCTTGGTGGTTCACAACCATTCACTTATTCGTGGTCGGGGCCAAACGGATTTTCGGCCAGTTCAATGGCAATTCAAAACCTTAGTGCGGGAACTTATTGTCTTGAAGTGACCGATGCCAACGGATGTACCTATGACATATGCACTACGTTAACAGAGCCATCAGCTCTTGCCATCAACCCAGCTATATCGGTACAAGATTGCTCTATTGGTGAATTGGCTGAGGTCGATCTTAATGTGAGTGGAGGAATTCCTCCATATAGCTTCAATTGGAGTTCAGGTGCAAATTCAGAAACCGTGAGCCTCGGGGATGGAATCTATACAGTGATTATAACGGATGCCAATGGATGTTCAATAACTGAGTCGATCACAATTGATATCCAACAGGGTATCCAATTGAACCTGTTTTCATCTGTTTTAGATGGCGGTTTCAATATTGGATGTTTCAACGGCTTTACCGGAGCAATCAATGCAACTATCCTCGGTGGACAGGGCAATCTAACTATCAACTGGACCGGTCCAAATGGATTTTTGAGTGCCACTGAAGATCTCAGCGAACTGGAAGCTGGTCAATATTGCCTTGAAGTGACGGATGAACTGGGATGTACAGCCCAGTCGTGTATTTCACTCACCCAGCCTACTCCCATATCATTGACCACACTCACGGGTTCGGCCGGGTGCAATATCGGATCAGACGGACAAATTACAGTGATTCCATCCGGAGGGGTTCCAACGTTCACTTATCAGTGGACTGGTCCAAATGGTTACAGCGGTTTCGGCCCTACAAATTCTCAACTGATTCCGGGCGAGTATTGTATTACAGCAACGGACCAAAACGGTTGTCAAGCCACAACATGTGTGGAAATTATTCAGTCCGTACCACTCGATATAGTTCTTAGCAGTCCCGAATCAAACGGGTTTAATGTGGCATGCTTTGGAGACAATACCGGAAATATTACTTCAACAATTTCCGGAGGAAATGCGCCGTATCTCTACAACTGGACTGGTCCGATGGGTTTTTCTTCAACGCTCCAAAACCCTTCTAACCTTGTGGCAGGCGAATACTGCCTCACGATTCTGGACGCCAATTTTTGTTCCATAGCAACTTGCATTGAACTTTTCGAAGCGCCCGGCATAGAATACAATACGAACATCGCTCAATTTCCAAACGGATATAATATCAGCTGTAATGGTGTTTGCGATGGAGCTCTGCAAGTTTCATTAGCCGGAGGTGCAGAACCGATTGCACTCGCCTGGTCCGGACCCGATGGTTTTACTTCAGATCTATCCAATTTGAGCAATCTTTGTGCTGGGAATTATACGCTGGTCACAACAGATGCCAATGGATGTGAACAATCCAGTACATATATCATCACCCAGCCGCAGCCCCTCATCGTAAATCTGGACAGCCCGACATTTCCGGGTGGGACTGAAATAAGTTGTTTTGAAGATTCCAATGGAGTGATCAATGCCAGTGTGACTGGCGGGTCTCCTGCATTTTCATTTCAATGGAGTGGTCCGAATGGATTTTCATCGACAGCTCAAAATCTTTCCGGACTTGATATCGGAACCTATTCTGTAAATGTGACCGATTTAAGTGGGTGTAGCAATAGCGCACAAGTAACACTTGAGCAGCCGGAATCACCACTCTCAGCCGAAGCTGTAGCAAATATTTTTGCTTCGGGCGAAAATGTAAGTTGTTTTGGTGGGAATGATGGAAGCATCGCGTCAACCGTATCGGGAGGCATTCCACCTTATAATTACAATTGGCTCGGACCCGATGGATTTAGCGCCTCAACTCAAAACATTTCTGAGCTGTCTGCCGGAACTTATACACTTGTCGTGTTAGACGTTAATACATGTTCCTTTACCGTAAACGTGAATCTGGTCGAACCGGAAACAGCAATCGAAGCTACGACGAGTATCTCCGAAATAAACTGCCCGGGAGAAAATTCCGGAAGTGTTTTGGTAAATGTGTCAGGGGGCAATAGCGATTATACAATAGATTGGACTGGTCCGAATGCATTCACTTCGACTTCTTTCGGGATTGCTGATCTCGGAGCCGGTGACTATACATTCACAGTTACAGACCTAAATGGCTGCGCATTGACTGAGATGATAACGCTTGAAAATCCCACGGGAATTACCATCTCGGGTGAAACAGCACCGGCTTCGTGTGTAGCTGCTACCGGATCCATCATTTTAAGTGTATCCGGTGGTGCCGAACCGTACACCTACCTCTGGAATACTGGAGAATTGAGCGCTAACATCTCCAATTTAACCTCTGGTTCATACCTGGTGATAGTAACTGATGACAACGGATGCGAACAAACTGCTTCGTTTACCGTGGCAAGTGAAAACGATTTAACCGTTCAGGTAGCAATGACTCCTCCATTGTGTCATGGCAGCTCAGATGGTTCAATTCTGGCCTCTCTCATTTCCGGACAAGCTCCCTTGATCTACACATGGACCGGTCCAAACAATTTTAGCGGAAGCGGAGATCAACTTTCAAATCTGATAGCAGGTGAATACGGACTATCAGCTGTGGATCAAAATGGTTGTCTTTTTACGGAAACGTATACGCTTACCCAACCAAATCCACTAACTATCGACAATCTTGGAAGACCTCTTTATCCCAATGGTTTCAATATCGGAACATATGGTGGTGAGGACGGCATCATCCTTCAACCTGAAATAGATGGGGGAACCCCTTCCTATACTTTTACCTGGACTGGTCCCAATGGCTTTGTGGAAACAGGATCAGGGGCCCGTTCGGGATTGATTACCGGAACTTACACATTGGTCGTTAGAGATTCCAAAGGGTGCACAGATACTGCTTTTATTACGCTCCTCGAGCCAATTCCGATAGAGTTACCCAATGGGATTTCTCCAAACGGGGATGGTTTTAATGACAATCTTCAGGTAAGAGGTCTGGAAAACTTTCCTTCGAATTCCTTACAGATTTACAACAGATGGGGAAATCTCGTCCATGAAGAACAAAATTACAGCAATATGACTCCCTGGTATGGCCTCAACAAGAGTGGAGAGGAACTACCTGAGGGTACCTACTTTGTAATTGTGGAAATACCTGGAAGAGACAATCTGAGAGGCTATCTTGAATTAAGGAGATAAAAAAGAGACATGAAAAAAATAATCATTATAACTTTAGGCCTTTTCCTGTCGGTAAATGC
>JBGTLS010000683.1:0-10374 GCA_041744015.1 Cryomorpha sp.
CGCATTTTAAGAGCGGCAGGAGTGAAGGCCTTTGGCATCGACCTGCGGCAGGATCTTATCGATCTGGCAACACAGTCGGGAGCGGATGGTGCCGCCTTGCGCAACAATGAAATGCTTACCGGCATTGTGAAAAAATTCTCGCATGGTCACGGCACCGATGCAGTGATTATTACGGCCGGCACTTCTTCGCTCGATCCCGTGGAACTGGCAGGAGAACTTTGCCGTCACCATGGAAAAGTGGTAATCGTGGGCAATGTGCCCACTGGTTTCAGCCGAAAAACGTATTATCGCAAGGAACTCGAATTGCTGATGAGCACATCATATGGCCCCGGACGCTACGATGCCAATTACGAAGAAAAAGGGCTCGACTATCCCATCGGTCAGGTGCGCTGGACCGAAAACCGAAACATGATGGCATTTGTTGGTTTGCTCGGCAGTCGCGCTGTCAAACTCGACGACCTTATTTCCCACCGTTTTTCTTTCGCTGATGCTAAATCGGCTTTTGACCTGATACTGGATTCATCGTCACCCACCATTGGCGTCGTGCTCGAATACGATAGGGAAAAAGTACTTTTTGAACCGGAATCGGAAAGCTTCGCTAAGTTTTCAAAAAACGACACCATTTCAGTGATGGGCGCCGGTTCATTTGCAGGAAATTTCCTGCTGCCCCATCTCAAAGATTTGCTCACCCTCGACGCCGTGCTAACTTCCAGGCCCCACACGGCCGAAGGTGCCCGCCAGAAATACGGTTTTGCGAAAGCTGTAACCGATCCGAACATTTTGTTGGAAGGCCAGGCTGGAGCAGTGGTGATTGCCACGCGCCATGATTCTCACGCTCCCTTGGCATTGAAAACACTCAAAGCAGGAAAAAGAGTTTTTCTTGAAAAGCCGCTTTGCCTCACCATGAGTGAATATGTGGAGATGGCGGCACAATTGCGCAACCCAACTTCACCCGATCTCATGTTGGGACTCAACCGCCGGTTTGCGCCGCATATCAAAGAACTTAAATCACGGCTTTCAGATCTTCCCGTGGCCATCAATTACCGCATCAATGCGGGAAATGTACCCTCAGATCACTGGGTGCACGACCCGGAAATTGGCGGCGGGCGCATCATTGGCGAAGCATGTCATTTCATCGATCTCTGCGCTTTCATAGCGGGTAGCCAGATCAAAACTGTTTCGGCTTATATACTCGACACCGCTCCACAAAACCACGATACTTTTGTCGCTTCTCTGCAATTCGAAAATGGCTCGGTTGCCAGCATCTCCTATTTCAGCAATGGAAGCAAAAACCTGCCAAAAGAATACATCGAAGTTTTCTCGGGTGGGGTCTCTGCGGTGATCGACGATTTTAAATCGCTCACGATACACAGTGGGAAAACCGAAAAATCAAAAGCTGGAAAACAAGACAAAGGCCATGCCGCTGAATTAAGCTCTTTTGCGGAATCACTCAAAAAAGCAAAACCATTTCCTATTTCTACAATGGAAAGTTTGCACGCCACCCTCGCTACGTTTGCTGTGGTGGAGAGCATCCGCCGTGGTGGCACTCAAATCGAAATTTCAGCCTTCGAAAACGCATGGAGCTCTCCCCAAACGAATTAAGCCGGCTCAGGCTTGCGTTTCAGGACCTCGAGATGTATGTGTCGCGCAGACATTACAAGGGATACGATCCGTATGACATACTCACCAGTCCCATCCCTTTTCGGAAATTTGGAAAGTGGCCGCCCGTAATCGCCATTCAGATCGCCAAGCGCAATCCACTCAACCTGCGCAAGCTCATCGGTGTTCCGAAAATGTGGAATCCCAAGGGGCTTGGCCTGTTTTTGCAAGGGTACAGCCTCCTTCCAAAAAGTTCGGAAACCAAAACCAAATGCATCTGGCTTTTTGAAAAATTGCTCGAATTACAAACGCCAGATATGCCTGGAATGTGCTGGGGATATCCATTTCCCTGGGCGAGCCCGGAAAAATTCCTGCCCGCCTGGTCGCCCACTTCAGTGGTAAGCGGATTTGTGGCCCAGGGACTCGACGCTTATTACCGCCAGTACGGTGACGAAAGGGCGCTCAAAGCCCTGGAGCAGGTTTGTGTATTTCTCAGCGAAGCGCTCGAACACACAGAACATGAAAATTTTTACGCCATAAGCTACAGCACGGTGAAGCCCGATTTTTGCTACAATGCATCCCTGCTCGCGGCCCAAACTTACGGGCTGACTTATGCGCATACAAAACAGGAGACCTACGCCACCATTGCCCGCAAGGCCCTCGACACGGTGATCGTCCGTCAGAAAAACGACGGTAGTTGGAATTACAGTGAAAATCTGGCTACAGGCCGGCAGCGCGTTCAAATCGACTTTCACCAGGGATTTGTGCTAGACAGCATTTTGTCCATCGCCGAAAAGCTCGATTATTATCCGGAGCCCGTGGAACGGGCGCTTCAGGATGGATTTGAATTTTACCGCGACAACCAGTTTACACATGAGGGCCGGGCTCTTTGGCGCCTTCCGGGAAATTTTCCCACCGATATCCACCACCAGGCCCAGGGTATCCTCACCGGCCTGCGCTACAACGCTTACAGCAAAAGCAAGCGGGCGGATTCGCTGGCCAAATCGGTTTTAAACTATACCCTGGATCATTTCCAGGACAAGCGCGGATATTTTTATTACCGCAAACACAAAAATTTCACGGACCGAACGAGTTATATGCGCTGGGGAAATGCCTGGATGTTTTTGGCGATGGCGGAGGCACAACGTACCCTGACCATCGGAAAACCAGCCGCAAATACCCCACCCGAAAAAGACAAAAGAGAAATTTAATACCGAAAATCTGTTAGCCTCCTGTATGATTTTTGGGGTTATTTCGATTTAATACCTTCTACATTTGCCCATGCGATTTCTCTTCTACCTTGGTCATCCCGCACATTACCACAATTTCAAACACAGCATTCGAATCCTATTGGAAAATGGCCACGCGGTGAAAGTTGTGGCGCGTGGCAAGGATGTGCTTTTTGACCTGTTGGAAAGGGAAAATTGGGACCTGGTGAAACTACCGGTACGCAAGCCTTCCGGCAATTTGGGTTTGGTGTTTTCTATTGTCAGGAGGGAGATTACGATGTTGCGTATTGCACGGAAATTCAGACCCGATCTGATGGCAGGAACGGATCTTGTAATCACCCATGTCGGCAAAATTCTTGGGATTCCTTCTGTGATCGTAAATGAAGACGACAGTGCTGCGATTCCGCTCATGGAGAAATACGCCTTTCCATACGCTACCGCCATTCTGGCGCCGAATTGCTGCGACCAGAGTCCGGCGAATCACAAAAAAATTGGGTATGAAGGTTACCACGAATTGGCTTATTTACATCCCGATTTTTTTCAATCGACCAGGGCTGATTTGCCAGCCAATTTTCGGAAATCCGAGAAGTATTTTTTGCTTCGTTTTGCCTCCCTTCATGCCCATCACGATACCAACCGAAAAGGCATTTCTGATCAGCTTGCGCTAAAACTGATTACCATCCTTGAGCCTTACGGCAAAGTATATATCTCCTCCGAACGCCCATTGGCCGAAAGGCTCGAGCCCTACCGCATACCTGTGCACCCGGCACACATGCACCATGTGATGGCACACGCGGCGATGTACATAGGCGATTCTCAAACCATGGCGGCTGAAGCAGCTGTATTGGGCGTGCCTTCCATCCGCTTTAATGATTTTGTAGGCGAATTGGCTTATCTGGAACAACTGGAACATACATATCATCTCACCAGGGGTATCAGAACAAATGAGCCTGAATTACTTCTTGAAATTGTCGGTCAATACGCTGAAGATGAATCGATAGAAGCTGTTTGGAAAGCCCGTCGGTCCGCCATGCTTTCGGCCACGATTTCGGTTACTCCATTCTGGGTGGAAACCTTTCTGCGACTCGCGCGCAATAAACGTTGAGATGTTAAGAACTATACGGAAGAGTGCCTGATTCGCTGAGGTAGACACATACTTTTAAAGTGTTAAAACCAATCCAAAGTGAATGTCGGGTATAACCACTGAGTTGTCAAAGTTAATAGGCATTGAAGGCAGCAGATTGTTGAAATTGATCGCTCCCCTTCTGGAAAATAAAAATGCCAGAACAGAGATATTAAAAACCACCGAATCATTCAATTTATCTAGGTTAGCAGATGAGAGTCTTGATGGCCTGATAAATCTTCAACGGGTAAACGATATCCGCGGTCTCAATGATTTTTTTCGGTTGGCAAATCAGAAGCTTAAATGGGGCGGCACCTTCGTAGGTTGTGTGGAAACCCTCGAGCAAAGACGGAGGCGACTTTTTGATAAATTTCCTTTTTTAATCAACCACAGCTACTACGCTCTCGATTTCATTTTTAAAAGAATTTTCCCCAAGTTTAAATTTACCCGAAAATTATATTTTTTTCTTACCAGCGGTCGCAATCAGGCGCTTTCCAAATCTGAAGTGCTCGGTCGTTTGGCTTATTGTGGATTTGAGATAGCAGATGTGGAAGAAAGCAATAACAAACTTTTTTTTAAGGTTGAAAAAATAAAAACACCGTTGGGAGAACCTGAGCCGAGCACAGGATTGATCCTTCGGATCAATCGCATTGGAAGAAATGGGAAGGCTATTACGGTGTATAAATTTCGCACAATGCATCCCTACGCGCAGTATATACAGGCTTATGTTTTTGCACAAAATAATCTGCAGGAAGGAGGAAAATTTAAGGATGATTTTCGCATCACTAAGTGGGGCCGATGGATGCGCAGATTTTGGATTGATGAAATCCCGATGATTTACAACATTCTTCGCGGAGACCTCAAACTCATTGGGGTACGACCGCTTAGTGAGCATTATCTCAGTCTGTATACCCCGGAGCACAAAAAACGCCGGGTGTCGGGGAAACCGGGTCTTATACCGCCTTTTTATGCGGATATGCCCGGAAGTCTGGAAGAAATTATGGAATCGGAATCTAAGTACATTCTCGCCTATGAAAGTAATCCATATTCAACAGATTGGAATTACTGCATGAAGGCTTTTGGCAATATCTTTCTACGAAATGCCCGCAGTCATTGATTTTCAGAACAAGCCTTTTATTCATTTTTTTTAGCGCTTTTTTTTCTTTTCAGATTTCCGGACAGGTTGTTTTCGAACCTCATCGGAACATCGTTTATTCATTTCTGGATGAAATGGCCGCTGAGGGACATATCCGCATCAATACATTTTCGAAGCCCTTCGCGCGAAATTTCATTGCGGCACAGCTTGATTCCCTTGAGGGGAAAAGGTCGGAGCTGAACAAAAGGCAATCGGACCAACTTGATTTTTTTCTGAAGGATTACGGGAAGGAATTGAATTTGAGACGCGATTGGGATCGCCGCAGAGATTTGGTTTACCGGAGTGATTCGATATTTTCGGTTACGATAAACCCCATTCTTGGAGGCTCCGTGATGTCAAATGAAAATGGCACCCGAATTCACCGCCGTGTGGGAGCTGAATTTTTCGCGACAGCGGGAAAATTTGGATTTTACGGATCACTTCGGGACAATAATGTCACGAAAGTGTTGGCAGCGCCCCAATATCTCACACCACTGGAAGGACAGAATTACAAGAATATTTCGGCCGAATACAGATCTGATTACAACGAGGCCATTGGTGGCATCAGTTATCAATGGAAATGGGGAGACATTTCACTTTTGAAAGACCGGTATATATGGGGAAACGCCAACCGGAATGCGAATATATTTTCCGGTAAGGCACCTTCATATGCTGCACTTTCTTACCGCCTCTATCCCGTAAAATGGCTCGAATTCCAGTACATGCACGGTTGGCTGGTGTCAGAAGAACTCGATAGCGCCAGAACCTACCTTGCGCCAAATGGGAATCGACGCATACTGATGAATAAGAATATCGCGGCGAATTATATCACGATCAAATCAAACTGGAATATCGATTTTACAGCTGGAAATTCCATCATTTACAGCGATCAGGGTATACAACCTGTATACTTCATTCCATTCATGTTTTATAAATCTGCCGACCATACCTATTCGGGTACAGGCAGCAATGAACTTGGACAGAATGCACAGATTTTTTTTGATGTCAGCGTGCGCTCTTTGCGCAAGGTTCATTTCCATGCCAGTCTTTTCGTTGATGAGGTGAGTATTGGCAATATGTGGGACGCTGAAAACCATACAAATATTGTGAGTTTGAAAGCAGGTGCTACCTGGTATAATGCCCTCCCAAATCTGCATCTATCAGCAGAATATACGCGAACAAATCCGTGGACATATCGCCATCAGATACAATCCACCACTTTTGAATCAAATCAATATAACCTGGGCCATTATTTGGGTGAAAACGCCGATGAAATCTATCTGGCTGCGACATACAGACCCTGTAAAAACCTGATGATAAAAGGATTCGTCTGGCAGGCGCGAAAGGGTCCGCAACACAATTATGAGATCATCCATGGCAACGCAAATGTGACTGGTTTGGAATTTATAAGCACCACAGATTGGGAGCAATTGGGCCTTCGCCTTGAAGCTGATTGGGAAGTTTTGAATGGGGCAGCCCTGTTTATCTCCGGAACATATCAAAACACCACCGGCAACATGCTGTACACGCCGGAATACCTGCAGGGAGAAATAATGTCAGTGGAGATGGGTTTCCGGATCGGCTTATAATTATTTCCCCGGTGCTGGTGCGGTGCCTCCATTGATCAGGTACTGCATTTCAAACAATTTGAGCTGAAGCTCAAACATCTTCATCCGGATTTCTTCCATGTCTTTGTTTTGTTCCGCTGGGATGATTTTGTTCGATTTGCGCGATTCTATGGGACCTTGCAGTTGAACATCTTTGGGCTGTACATCCTCTTTACTGGAACCGAAAAGTTTCCATTTTGAATCGGAAGCGTCGGAACCTGGTGCCATTGTTTTATTCGCTTTTTTCTTCTTTTTTGGATAATCGTCCAAATTTCGGTTGAAGTTATAACGCAGTCCCAGTCCGAAATAGGAATATTTGTCATTGGCTGTCCAGTCGCGGTCCCAGGTATCCAGTCTGTCAGTCATCAGGTTGTTAAGGGTATAGCTCGCGGTGATATCTGTTTTATAATTCAGGCGGTAACCAAAAGTAAAACCCACAGGAATGTTAAGCGCCATAGCGGGTTTTGCTTTACCTTCAGCTGTATAACGCTGCGTGGGTGGATTGATATCCGTGACTGTATACCCGACAAAATCCCTTACGCGTTCATCTTCTCCTGTCCAAAATGAGAGTGCGCGATAAAAAGTAAGTCCAATCCCCACTTCCACATCAAGGAAAGTTTTGGACGGTTTGCCCGTATCCTTCCGGAAAAGTTCTCCCAACACGTCGAGAGAGGCCAGGGCAGCCAACGTTCTGTATTCAGATCTGAAAGTTACCATGGGACTTTGCAAACCTGGAATTCGGCCTCCACCCAGTTTTCCACTTTCAAAAAGTAAAGTGGCTTTCAGGCCGTATTTTATTTCTTTGGAAGCATATACGCGCCATCCGAATTTGTAATACGTGCTGAAGTCGTCAAAGGGAGCAAACATGTTGTAATCTGCCAGGTCGCCGTGAAATAAGGCAGAACCTGCGCTTCCACCAATGGAAAAACCATTAAAAAATTTGATCTTTTCCCCTGCTTCATTGGTAAGTTCAGAGCTTTTGTCGTCTTTATATTTACGGTACTGTTGGATCCACGAGTCGCCTGGTGGATCAGTGGCTTGAAGCTCAACTATTGAAAATGAGCAAACAATCGTGAAGATTAACAGGGGGAGTAGAATTTTTTTCACAGTACCAAAGCTGTATTTAATATTTCATATCACAAAGAATCTGTTTAAGGAATTGTTCCGATTGCATTGTTGAAAACATCAGGTTATTCCAGTCATAATCACCATATTTATCCCCTAAAATTGCCTGAGTATATGCTTATGCGCAAATTAGCCATTTTATTTACCCTTCTGATTGCCGGAACTGGAGCCAATGCCCAGGATATCATCGAGCGAAGTTATTTCCCTGGTGCTCAGGCAAAAAATGCCGCAATCGCCGCAGCCAGATACGCGGAGGAAGGTTATTATTACACCAAATTTACAACGTATATAAGTGCTGTAGACAGTTCGCGCATGTTTGCTGATACCGCGCTGTTTTTTGTAAAGAGATCGCTCATGTTGGGAGATACTTCCATATTTTATGCGCCGCCCTCAAATGTAGACGCCCATAAATTTCTGGAAAGTGGAAAGATTAAGAGTACCATTGGAGACAGCATCATTCGGGAATTTTATCCCATGGTGGATATCAAGTCACACAATGTTTTCGGTATTGATGCCGCTTATCACCTGAGCAACGCCGTAATGGATTTTTTCAATGCATCGCTGCTTCTATCTGTTGAAGATTCAGTACCGGAATCTGAAAGTTTGCGTTATCCTGTGCTGCCATTCGATGACGAAATAAAAAGACTTGAAGCCGATGAGACCACATTTCAACACGCTGCGAACTCTTATGAGAATGAAATCGCCATGCTCGACGATTTGTCCATTGAAATCATGGCAGAAATAGCCAAAGCACCCGATCAAAAAACCCGGTACAACCTGCGCGCCTGGCTTGATGAAGTAAATCTGGAATTAAAAGTGAGTACTTCCGGACTGCAGGACGCTTCGTTCCGAATACAGGAAATACGCTATCTTCTGGACAAAAAATATCTGGACGATGTAAAAAATCTGGAGCAACCCGAACATGTTTCAAAATTTGAAACGACGGATAGTAGTCAGGACGCAGTGGAAATGGATCAGGAAGTGCCCGATGGGTTGGTATACAAAATTCAGTTAGGCTATTATCCCGAAGATGAGGATATCAATAATTTTTACGGCCTTTTTCCAATCACAGGTGAAACGGTGCGCAAGGATCTCGCCCGGTTTTACGCCGGATTGTTTTTCAGTTACGCAGATGCGAGCGCCGGAAATAAATATGTTCGGCAAAATGCCATTGCAAATGCCTTCATTGTTCCATTTCACAATGGACAAAAAATCAGCGTGAGCCGGGCTGTGGAGATCGAACGTGCCAGAGGTGTTAGATAGATTATTTGAGTTCGTCCTGATGCTTTTTGATCTGGTCAAAAAGGTCAAACTGAGCGCGTACTTCTTTCGTTTTCTTTTTCGGAGTGACGTAGTCGTTTTTCTGCCCGGCATCAATGATTCGCGCTTTTGAATTGTCTTTCCATTGCAATTCCATATAATCCTGAATCTGCTTTTTGATCAATTTGTCATAGATAGCTACACCTACTTCTACACGGTAATCGAGATTTCTGATCATCCAGTCTGCTGAAGAAATATAAATTTCAGGTTTTCCATCGTTTCCGAAAATAAAAACCCTGCTGTGTTCCAGGAAGCGGTCGACAATGCTCCGTGCTTCAATGTTTTCACTCACCCGGGGAATGCCGGGAATGACGGAGCAAATGCTGCGTACCATTAAGCGAATTTTGACTCCGGCTGCGCTGGCCTGATAGAGTTTGCGGATGAGAATTTCGTCTACCAGACTGTTGAGTTTGATAAAAATTGTCGCTTTTCGCCCTTCTTTCGCATGGCGAATTTCCTGATTTATTTTTCGAATAAATTGATTGCGCATAAACGCCGGAGCGACAAGTAAATGCTTAAATCTGTAATTTCTATATGGTTTTTCGATGAAGGAAAAGACTTTTTGAGCTTCTTCACAGATCTCCGGATTGGAAGTGAAAAGGGCGAGGTCTGTATAAATTTTTCCTGTGGCTTCGTTAAAGTTTCCTGTAGCAATAACGGCATATTGTTTTATCACACCATTCGAAACGCGGGTCACCAGCGCTAGTTTGCAATGTACTTTAAGTTCGGGTATTCCGAAAATTACCTTGACGCCGGCGTCCTGTAGTTTTCGCGCCCAAGAAAGATTATTTTCTTCATCAAACCTCGCACGCAATTCAACCATCGCGGTTACATTTTTGCCATTTCGCACCGCGCTGATGAGGGCATTGACGACGCGCGACTGATTGGCCACGCGATAGAGGGAAATTCGAATTTCCTTGACATCCGGATGTATGGCAGCTTCCCGCAAATAATGGACAAATCCACGAAAATGGTTATATGGATAATGTAACAGAATATCATTCCGGTCGATTGCCGAAAGGATACTTCGACTTTTTAAAAAATAGGGATGATCCAATTGGGTCATCTTTTTCCATTCGAGCTCCGGACCACCCACATTTGGAAACTTCATGAAGTCTTTTGAATTATGATAACGTCCCCCTGCAATCAAATTATCTTCATCACCCAACTCCAGTTTGTTCATCAGATACCTCAACAAGTCCTTTGGCATATCGCGGTCGTAGACGAAGCGTACAG
>JBGTLS010000684.1:0-1800 GCA_041744015.1 Cryomorpha sp.
ATCTACCTCGGTGGCAGTTTGAAAAGAAGATTTTGACAATGTAGTATCTCCAATTTCCTTGTAAATAAATCCTTTGAGAAAATATCCCTTCGGCAAGCGGTCATTCACCCGCAACGCGGTGTTTACACTGGCGATTGCCTCCGAATACCTTCTGAGAAGGAAGTTTGTTTCTGCCAATTTCAGAGCGGCTTCTGTATTTTGAGCATCGTATTCCAAAGCTTTTTCGAAAGCGAGACGTGAATCGCGCAGTTCGTTGGCGCGAAAAAACACTTCACCCATTGCAGCATGCACTTTAGATGAGGTATTGTCAATAGTGAGAGCCCTTTCGATATCGCGTTTTGCCAGGTCAAAAAGTTTCCGGTCGGAGTAAATCATCGCCCGCTTCAAATACAAATCAGTGTTGTTAGGGGATTGAATTATCTGATCTGAAAGCAACCCGACTTCATCCTGAATTTTATTCCCGGTTTCAGTGCTTTGATTTTCCGAAACCTCCGACTTGCATGAAGCAATTAAAACCAACAAAAAAATGGGAAGTAAAAGACGCAATGCGTGATTCATAGTTGAAAATTTAAAACGCGAAGATCGTAAATAGAAACAGGATGGCGATCAAAAATACAGCAAAGCCGAAGATGGATTCACCTTCGGCTTTACTTACGAATCAATTGATTTACTTTTTCTGAAGCTGGTCCATGATTTTCTTTTCAATTTCCTCCATCATCTCCGGATTGTCTTCCACCAGTTGTTTCACGGCATCCCTACCCTGCCCCAGTTTGGTTTCACCATAACTAAACCATGAGCCACTTTTCTTCACAATATTCATTTCTACTGCCATGTCAAGCACTTCTCCGCTTTTGGAGATTCCGGAACCGTACATGATGTCAAATTCCGCTTTCGCGAAAGGAGGTGCCACTTTGTTCTTTACAACTTTCACCCGGGTGCGGTTTCCGACAATGTTTTCTCCGTCCTTGATCTGCGTGGCGCGACGGATGTCGATACGCACAGAAGCATAGAATTTCAGTGCATTTCCACCGGTTGTAGTCTCAGGATTTCCGAACATAACACCTATTTTTTCACGAAGTTGATTGATAAAAATACAACAACAACCGGTTTTAGAGATGGCGCCCGTTAGCTTTCGCAAAGCCTTTGACATCAACCTGGCCTGCAAACCTACCTGCGAATCGCCCATCTCGCCCTCAATTTCAGCGCGGGGCGTAAGTGCGGCCACGGAGTCAATAATGAGCAGATCGATGGCTCCAGAGCGAATGAGGTTCTCAGCAATCTCGAGTCCTTGCTCACCATTGTCTGGCTGGGAGATGAAGAGGTTTTCAGTATCAACTCCGAGATTTTCCGCGTAAAAGCGGTCAAAGGCGTGTTCTGCATCAATGATGGCTGCGATTCCACCCATTTTTTGAACCTCTGCGATGGCGTGGATCGCCAAAGTGGTTTTTCCGGAAGATTCCGGTCCGTAAATTTCTACCACCCGGCCACGCGGATATCCACCTATGCCCAATGCGATGTCGAGACCGAGCGAACCAGAGCTGATTACTTCCAGTTTTTCAACGGCTTCATCTCCCAGTTTCATCACGGCTCCTTTTCCGTATGATTTTTCCATGCGGTCGATTGTCAACTGCAGGGCTTTCATTTTTTCCTTATTTATTTCTGCCATGGTCTTTGTTTTTATTTGATTAGGTCCAAAACCTGTTTGGTTGGTTCTTTTGTTTTCACTTTGTCAATGCGGGCCAGGATGATTCCATGCTCATCAATCACGAATGTTGTGCGCAAAATACCATCATATGTGCG
>JBGTLS010000685.1:0-3751 GCA_041744015.1 Cryomorpha sp.
ATTTTCGTCTTTGAAAGGTGAATACCTGAACAATGCCTGGATGGCTCCCGATGGCAAGATTTATTTCGCATCAGACCAAACCGTTTTCAGCTACCACCACCATCCAAACGCGCAGTTGCATCCGGATCCCATCATCACCAAACTTCAGGTGAATCTGGCAGAAATGCCACTCACAGAAACCAGGTTTTCATCTGATCGAAACCATTTTTCTTTCACATTTGATGGTATCTGGTTTCAAAAACCTGAAGATCTGACTTTTCAATACAAACTCGAAGGACTCGAATCTGACTGGAATACGTCGCAAAACAAGTCGGCGGTGTATCCCAATCTTCCATTTGGCAAATATACTTTTCACCTGAAAGCCGGAAATGGAAAAACCTTTACCGACAGCGAAAACGTGACATATACTTTCACCATTGCCAAACCCTATTATCTGGAATGGTGGTTTTTCATGGCAATTATTTTCCTGATCATTTTACTCATTATCGCCATTGTACAATTTCGTGTACGGCGCATCAACCGTGTTCGGATGATCGAACAACAGCGGCTCGAAAGCGAACTGGCCAACCTGCGCAACCAGGTGAATCCGCACTTTTTGTTCAACAGCTTCAACACCCTGATGAACATCATCGAAACGGAACCAAAAAAGGCCCCGGATTATTTGCAACGGCTATCGGATTTTTACCGAAAAATACTCGATTCTGATCAGCGACAGGTCGTGACCTTGGCCGAAGAATTGGAAAGCCTCGACGCCTATATGTTTTTACAAAAGCAGCGGTTCGGTGACGCCATCTCGCTGAATGTACGGGTAGATTCAGCGACCAAATCCACACTGATTCCTTCACTCACCCTGCAATTGCTCGCCGAAAATGCATTGAAACACAATGTGGTCTCCCAATCCACTCCGCTGCTTATCCGGGTTTTCCACGCGGGAAATTTCATTGTTTTTGAAAACAACCTGAACCCGAAAAAACTCGCCGAATCGGGCATGGGCATCGGCCTTCAAAATATTGTAAAAAGATATCGTGTACTTTTCGGATCGGAAGTTTTGGTTGAAAAAACCGAAAATACATTTGCTGTAAAGCTCCCCACCACAAAACCAACCCATGCGCTTACTCCTGCTTGAAGACGAAATGCCCGCGGCACAACGCATGCAAAATTTGCTGGCCGAAGTGGCGCCCGACCTGGAAGTGGCTGCTGTACTGGATTCGGGAAAGGATGCCATCGCCTTTCTGCAAAATCAGCCCCCACCTGACCTGATTATCAGCGACATCGAACTGGCAGACGGACTGTGCTTCGATATTTTCTCCAGTATACAAACCCAAATTCCCGTCATTTTCGCGACAGCGTACAATCAATATGCGATACGCGCCTTCGAAGCCAACGCCATCGACTACCTGCTCAAACCCATCAGGCGCGAGAATTTGCAAAGAAGTCTGGAAAAATTCAGAATGCGTATGGGCCTGGAAAAACCATCCGTCAACTACAGCGAAATATCAGATACGATCTCCCAAAAACTTCCGGCTCCACCCAAAAAATATCTCGTCCGGTATGGGCAAAAGATGCTGCTGATTGATCCCAATCAGGTCGCTTATTTTTACTCTTTGATGAAAGCCAGCTATGCCGTATTGCCTTCCGGCAAAACCTACCCGGTGGATGAAAGTCTCACACAAATCGAATTGGATCTTGATGGAAACCGGTATTTTCGGATCAACAGGAATCTCATCGTGGAGCGCGCGAGTATCCGCGAGATGATGCGACAGAGCAAAGGACGTTTGCAACTCACGCTGGAACCAACCTGTGAAGACCCATCAATCTGCACGGTCAGTGCGGAACGCTCGCCGGAATTTCGAAAATGGATCAATTAAAGGTATTGCCTTGCTCATCGTCTTTATGTCCCGGTTGAGCATAAAAGTTTTAAACCCATCTGATAATCCCCGTACATTCGTTTGAGAAATTAAATCAATGGCTTTGCGCTCAATATTTTTTCTGTTCATCCTCACCGGAATACTGTTTGCTCCATCCTGCAAACATGAGATCCCTGAGCCACCGCCGGGAATTGGTGGAAATGGAGGTGGTCCCGTTGACCCGCCGCCGCCACTACCACCCTGCGATCCTGACACTGTTTATTTTTCGCAAAGCATTCTTCCATTGCTTGTGAGTTCTTGCGCTATTCCCGGATGCCACGATGCCGGCACTGCAGAAAATGGCGTGGTATTGAACAATTATGCCAACATCATCAATACCGGAGATGTGCGTGCTTTTGACCTCGATGGGAGCGATCTTTATGAAGTTATCACAGACGACGATGAAGACGACCGGATGCCACCTGCAGGAGAATATCCACCTTTATCGGCAGATGAGATCGCGCTCATCCGCGACTGGATTTTGCAGGGAGCCAAAAACAATTCCTGCGCGGCTGACTGCGACACTTCGAATGTAACTTATGCCCTGAGCATACAACCCCTCATATCGGCCAAATGCCAGGGCTGTCATTCCGGTGCGAATCCACAAGGCGGCTTACTGCTTACAAATTACAATCAAATTAGTACGTCGGCCCTTTTCGGAAATATGCTGGATGCCGTTCAACATACTGGTAGCGTCACGCCCATGCCATTCAACAGTGCACAGTTGCCACAGTGCGAAATTGAACTCATCAGAATCTGGATAGAAAATGGAGCTCCCGAATAAAAATACCGTGATCATTCTCGCCCTGATTGTCTTTGTATTTGCAGGAATGCAGGCCTGCTATTACGACGTGGAAGAAGAACTGTATCCGGAAGGATTGAGCAACTGCGATACCACTGCGGTGACGTACACCAGCCGCATCAACGCACTCACTGCCACCAATTGTGCCATAAGCGGATGTCACACCGGCGTGGCTCCGGCGGCAGGCTTGTTTTTGAATACCTACCAACAAGTGAAAAGCATCGCCGATGACGGGCGGCTTTTGCAGAAAGTAATCATCGAGCGCTCCATGCCACCCGCGGGACCACTTCCCGATTGCGACAGGGCTGCTATACAGGATTGGATAAACGCAGGTGCGCCTGAATAAAATTTAAAACCATGAAAAAAATAATCATTCTTTTTCTTGTCGGAGCTTTGATCATCGGTGCTTCTATGGGCTTCTACTTTTATCAAAAGCCGGTGGCCAGCCTTGAAAGTGAAACGCCGTTGGGCACATTTACAAGTACGGAGCTTTTCGACCTTTTTAATCGTGACGAGCCTGCTGCAAACGCCAAATACACCGGACAGGTGGTGGAAGTGAGCGGCAAAGTGGTGGAAATAATGGAAAACTCAGATGAAAGCACCACCCTTGTGCTGAGCTCCGACGATCCCATATTTGGCGTCAAATGCCGGATCGATCCGGAATTCAATAAAAAATCCCTTCCGGAAACCGGATCAGAAGTCCGCATCAAAGGACTTTGCACCGGCATGAATGCCGACGTGGAACTCAATCAATGTATCATACTCTAAAAACAATAAATCATGAAAACGACACTCACCATCCTCCTTTTGTCCCTCGCTACTTTTGGATTTGCCCAGGACAAATATTTCACCCGAAACGGAACGATCACATTCTTTTCCTCAACCCCCGCAGAAGATATCAAAGCCCAGAATTTTGGTGTGACCTCGGTACTCGACGCCAAATCGGGCGACCTGGAATTCAGCCTGCTGATGAAATCATTTGAATTCAAAAAAGCCCTGATGCAGGAGCACTTTAATGAAAATTACGTGGAATCAGACAAAT
>JBGTLS010000686.1:0-10449 GCA_041744015.1 Cryomorpha sp.
CTTAAAGGGGTGATCGGAATCCACTGGTTCATCTACATCCCCAATTCTAACAGTCCATCCGCCTTCTGTTGATGTCCTATTATATGTGATGGTTCCACCCCTAAAAAGATCGAGATAATCATTGAGGTAAATGTGTCGTAAAACATAGTCATCATAAAGTGACAATGTTAAAAGTGTTTGGTTAAAGCCATTGGGAAAGGGATTTGTCCAGAGCGTTTGGAAATCTATTCGAGTTAGCATATGGTTTTATTTTTTGAATACATATTTAGTTGAGAAAATCAAGAAGATCTGGGAAACTTCGAAACTTTAGACAGGTAAAACCCCTGAGTCAATTTCACCGGCTAAATGGTAATGTGTGCTCAGAGGAGGGCAGTGCGCACCCACAACATCACTACACAAAATTCCTTTTCCCCTTAAATCTTGAATTCTGGCTGAAAAGGAGGCCTGGTTGTCATTACCACCGTAAAAGAAATCAGTAACGCCCAAGAGGTTCAGGGATTCCCGCAATGCGTAGGTAAATGAAATCGGGAATGGAAACAGGTCGAGAAGAAGAAATCCGGCATTGGCTAATGCAAGTAGTTGATCTCTTTTTATACCAGATTTTATTTCATAGCCTGATACTTGGGTTGTAAAATGTTCTGACCTTTCATGGAAAAGATTGTAAAAAGACATTTGAGCTGAAGCCGGGGGAGAAGCTTCCGCCAGACTAATGGACTTGATACACCTTGATTTTGCACCGTTCAATTCTGTTTGAGTCCATGGATAATCGCCAACCTGAAAACGTTCCGTTCCAATTGTGACGTTTCCATCAATCCTTTCATAGGTTTGCTTCCCAGTAAACAGGTCCAGATAGTCGGCCAGATTAATTTCATTTAGCACATACTCTCTATAAGGGGGTTTTGAGACAATACCAGGGTTTCCAAATCCATGTGGTCTTTCGGTTTCCCAAAAATCATTGTATTCTTTTTCTGTAAGCATCCGGTTGTATTTATTGATTAATTATTAATTCCTTTTCCTTTGGTGATTTCTTCCAGCGTCGGTTCCGTCATGCGGGTATACATATGATCTGGCACGGAGTCGAGGTTGATGCCCTGTTTGGCAGCGGCGGTTTGGAAGGCTTTGTTGTTTTTGAGGTATTGCATCACAAGCCAGGGGCTTTTCATGGATTTTACCTTGTTGATGATTTCGGGGTCTTCTTCGCTGGCCTGTGCGAGGGCGATGTTGAGTTTGGCGTCCTGTCCAAGGTTGTCGTAGACTTTTTTCGATTCGAGCATCATGTCGCGCATGGAATGATCGGGTACGAAGACCGTTTTGGGTTTTTTCTCTTCCGCACAGGAAAGGATTAAAAGGCCAAATAAAACCAAACCCAAAAGGAAAATCATTCTATTTACTCCAATCATATACCTTTATCTTTTTAATTTCCTTCAAAGTAACGTAAGCGTTTTTAAATTATTGTATAAGTTATAAAAATATCTTTGTCAAGCAAATATATGGTTCATAAAAGTACAATCGTGTCGATGGGGTTTATGTCTTTCCTTAAAAAGAAAGTGGAGCAGATGGCATCTATATCCATCGCAAAGGGCAACCATTGTAAGGAACTCAGCAAGAAAGTTTCTTTAGCGGTGGGTGAAAAAATAAGCTATCAGTCGCTGCGTCGGTTGTTTGGTTTTGTTGAACAGGAAGGTGCGCCCAATTTGCAAACGATAAATATCCTTGCCAGATTTTGCGGGTATGAGGGTTTTGAGGGTCTGATGTTTGCATATTTCGAAACAGCGCGAGATGTCCCGGGAGACATACCCGATATCTATCAAATGGTTTTTAATATCAGTTTCAGGCCCGAAGAAGACAGCAATTACCACTATGTATGCCTGAATGTGGCACAATATCTTTATGATAATCCAGACCAGCTCAAAGCCTTTCCGAAAGGGTACGTTCAGAATGAATCCGTCCAGCGCTTATTGATCGAGCGCTTTCCCTTTATCGATTTGATTGAGCAGGGGTATAAGTCATTTCTGGAAGCTTACCGCCAAAATGCCATTCACAAAGATGCCCAGGTGTTCGCCAATACCTTATTGTATCTGGCGGGACATTACACCGGGAAAGTTGAACCTGACTTGCTCCAAGGCATTGGTATAACTGGTGTCGCCAAACTGCACCCTTTCCTGCAAGGACGTGTCATGGGTTCGCACATCCTTAAAGCGGAAGATGAGACGCGCCGCGAAAAATTATACAGGGATAGCCTGGACATGCTGGAGAAAATGAAGGATGAAGATACATTTCCGCACATGACCCTTACCCTCTTTGACTACCTGTATATGGCGCGTAAATTTGAATGGATCATTCAGTGTTACAAACGGTTTGTCGCACCTGTCAAAAAACCAGTGAAAGGTTGGGTGCAAATGGGGTATATGGAAGTGTTTGAAATTTACTACGCGGCCGCGCTGGCCCGAACGGGTGACAGCACAGGGGCGGGGCACCGTTTGAAAAAACTGAAGACACAGGATATTGCTTTCTTTTTCCGGAACACGTATTCGATTCTTTATTATACCACGATGGCTTTGATAACAGCTGATCAGGAAAAGAAAGATGGTTGCAGGAGAGAGGCTGAAAGGTTGATGGAGGAGACGAAGTTTAAGGGGTTGGATTTTTAGTTTGGAGCTGATTTTATAGTCGAATTGGTTTTTTATTCTGGTTTTTATTCCAGCCTGGCACGCTCGCCTTTTTTTGGCAGCAAACGGCCGTTTCTTTTAGCCACGAATGACACAAATGGCACGAATGGCCGTAAACGGACCTGGTTCATTTTTTAGAGCCAATTGGTCAGGTGCGTTATATTGAAACCCCGGCACACCATTGAAACCATATAAAGAAAAGAGATTTTAATCTATCCAATTCCAATTCTTCTCTTCCACAACACTCTGATGTGTCCGCCAGCCTGCTGCTTCCTGCACCTTGCAAAAAATGTTGCGGACTTCACCTGTGGCCAATTGGATGTCAATCTCCATGCTCATAATTCCTCCCTCTGCTGAACAGTATCGAATAAACCGCCAGTTTCCGGAATCGATCGTCTCTGAATACATCCACAGTTCATCATTGGTGTAATATTCACGCACGTTGGCACCACCTCGGCTGAAAACCTTTTCGTATTGCAGTTGCCAGATGTCGGTGCAGTAATGTCCATTGTTCCAGCACAACATTTTCTCACAGACGTGGGGATCGGGATCGCTCAGATAAAATCGCGCTTGGGTCATTTTCCCTTCTTCGATGAGGAACCAGGCAATTTCTTCATCCTTTTGGTTGAAATAGGTTCGGGTGTTTTCTAAGATTTCAACCTTGGGGGGAGTGAGATTATTCATTGTATAAACATAAAAGAATAGTTGCGCATTTCAAGGCGGGTTTCTTCTTTATTTATAAATAATTTCCAATAAATGACAGCTTTCCAGTTTTTGCCATTTTTATTTTGTTTAAACTTTTTAAAGAAGAAACCCTGTTGCCTTAGGTAACAGGGTTTCTTTATTTTAATTATTGTAAAATGATTTTTTTAATATCGATTGTGTTGCCTTGCTCATCAATGATGTGAACAAAATAAA
This sequence comes from Cryomorpha sp., assembly GCA_041744015.1. Taxonomy (GTDB): domain Bacteria; phylum Bacteroidota; class Bacteroidia; order Flavobacteriales_D; family Cryomorphaceae; genus JBBQZU01. The sequence goes on from JBGTLS010000686.1 coordinate 3,588, forward strand.
TTCCATTTCCAGTCCAAGTCGAAAGGGAAACATAAAATTGGTTTTGATTAATTGCTGATTGAAAAACTTGTTGTCCTAATGAATTTGTTATTTTCATTTGGTAACCAGTCAAATTAGTAATATTGCCATTATCAATTGTTATGTGGTCGTTTGTTGGATTAGGATAAATTTTAATTGTATTTTGATATGTAACAGGATTTAGGCTTGTCAGCGTTGTATTTATAATTAATGTGTCGGTTACTGTTATATAGGTATAACATATACCTTCATTGTAAAGAGCGTTAATACCAGATGAATCAATCGCTACATTATATATTCTTACATCATCTAAAGCACCGTTAAAATAATGCAAATTCGATGCGTGATATTTGCCAATAGTAACAGGATAGGTGTTGCCAGTATTAATATTTCCAGAACCATAAGTCGTACAAGTGTTTGATAATAAGATTCCATTTTTATACAATTTAACATTAGTAAGAGAACTACCTAGATCATTATCAAAAACGACTACAAAGTGATTCCAATTATTGTTTAACGCTCCTGTATTATATGTAATAGCAGCATTAGAAATATTAATATTAATTCCATTGCAGCCCCAATTATGCCATATGTGAAAGTCTTCATAGTCATTGTTGTCTCCGTAACCTACGACTGTCATATCCTCTTGATTAAGTATTGATTTCATCCAGTAGCTAATGGTTCTTGAAGAATCACTTGTAGGTCCATTGAGATTGTTTTGAATAAAATCGCTTGCGCCGTTAAAGCTATACGCAGAATTTAAATTACCAAACCGGTCTGTAGTCAAAGTTGCACCATTTACAGTCCCATTATTTCCTGCTCCACTTTCATCATTGGAATTACCGCTAAAAGGCCAATAACCTATAAGACCATTAATTGGCACTTGTGCAAATGCATTTATGCTAAATGCTAAAGTTGCGAGTAAAATAATTTTTTTCATTTTTTGGAATTTTATTGTTATTAAATTGTTTCCGTTTTTTAGGCTGTTTGCTGGTCTACAGTTTCTATTGCAAAAGTGTCCAAAGGTATTACCTCAGGTGGTTCTCTTTTCTGTCCATTTGGTGGTCTTCTTTTAGCTTTGCCCATATCTTCTGGCTAAATGATCACTTGTGAGTATGGGTGCACAGCGGGCAGCCAGAACTTCATCAGACAAAATCTCTTTTTCACTTCTATAGTCAATTCTTGCTTGAAAAGAGGCCGGCACGGAGTCGAGATCAATGCCTTGTTTGGCGGTGGCATTTTGGAAGGCTTTGTTGTGTTTGAGATATTGTATGAGCAGCCAGGGGCTTTTCATGGTTTTCACTTTGTCAATAATTTCGGGGGCTTCCGCGTTGGCCTGGGCGAGGGCGATGTTGAGTTTGGCGTCAAGAGGGAGGTTGTCGTAGATCATTTTCGATTCGAGCATCGTGTCCGGGAGAGAATGATCGGGAACAAAAACCATTTCGGCTTTTTTTTCTTCTACACAGGAAGAAACCAAAAGGCCAAAAGATGCCAATCCCAACACGGAAATCAATCTATTCAATCCATTCATATACCTTTATATTTTCAATCCATTCAATAAACAAACAGGACTTCACAATATTTTGTCTAAATTAGAAAATATTCTGAGTCAGTCAAATTTATGGTACAAAAAAGTACATTTCTTACGGAAGGATTGATGACTTTCCTTAAAAACAAGGTGGAACAGCGGGCGGAAATGTCTATTACCAAAGGCAATCATTGTAAACAACTGAGCGAGGAAATTTTCAAGAAACTTCGAATAGAGATCAGCTATCAGTCGCTGAGGCGTTTTTTTGGTTTTATTGATCAGGCCGGTGCACCCAATTTGCAAACGCTTGATATACTCGCCAAATATTGTGGCTATGATCGCTTTGAAGTGCTGATAAACGATTATTATAAACCATCCAAAGATTCAACTACGGAGGTCAAGGCCGATGTATATGACATTGTTTTTAATATCAGCTTCACCCCGGAGGAAGACAGTAATTACCATTATGTGTGCGGGAATCTGGCGCAATTTCTTTACGACAATCCAAAAGAACTCACTGCTTTTCCGATGGCTCACCTTCAAAAGGAATCGGTTCGGCAGTTGTTGATCGAGCGCTTTCCCTTTATCGATCTGATCGAGAAGGGATATAAGCCTTTTCTGGAAGCTTACCGCGAAAATACATCCGACAAAGACGCCCATATTTTTGCGAATACATTGCTTTACCTCACGGGTCATTATACCGGACATGTTGATCCGGGTTTGGTCAATGGGATTGGTATAACGGGTGTCGCCAAACTGCACCCTTTCCTGCAGGGACGTGTCATGGGTTCGCACATCCTCAAAGCGGAAGATGAGACGCGCCGCGAAAAATTATACAGGGATAGCCTGGATATGCAGGAAAAAATGAAGGACGAGAATACCTTTCCGCACATGACCTTTACGCTTTTTGACTACCTGTATATGGCGCGTAAATTCGAATGGATCATTGAGTGTTACAAACGGTTTGTGGCTCCGGTCAACAAACCGGTGAAAGGATGGGTGCAAATGGGGTATATGGAAGTTTTTGAGATTTACTACGCGGCCGCGTTGGCCCGAACAGGTGATACAACAGGAGCAGGTCACCGGTTGAAAAAACTGAAACCAAAGGATATTGCATTCTTTTTCCGGAAAACGTATTCTATTCCTTATTATACTACGATGGAGTTGATAACAGCTGATCAGCAGGAGAAAGATGGTTACAGGAGGGAGGCTGAAAGGCTGATGGATGAGACGAAGTTCAGGGGGTTGGATTTTTAGTTTGAGCTGGTATGATGGCCGGAATGGTTTTTTGATCTGGTTTTTATTCTTGGCAGGCAGGTGCGCTAGCTTCTATTTTTTGGCCGCAATCGGCTTTTGTCATACCAATTGGTCGCTACGCGACAAAAAAAAATTACACAGCGCCCACACCTGCCTGCGTGCCACCGGTAGGCAGGGAGATGTCAGCAGCCTGCCCTCAAGCTGGCGAGCGCTGATTGAGTGGACAGAGGAAATGGATTGGAGAGTTGTACCTGCATGGATGAAAGCCCGATTTTAATCTATCCACGTCCAATTCCCATCTTCCACCACGGTATGATGCGTTCTCCAACCATTTTTTTCCTGCACCATTACAAATATGGAACGGTATTCACCTGTGGCCAATTGGATGTCTATCTCCATGCTTATAATTCCTCCCCCTGCTGAGCAGTATCGTATAAACCGCCAGTTTCCGGAATCGATCGTTTCTGAATACATCCACATTTTATCATTGGAGTAATATTCGCGTACCTGGGCTTCTCCGCGGGTGAATACCTTTTCGTATTGCAGTTGCCAGATGTCGGTGCAGTAATGTCCATTGTTCCAGCAGAGCATTTTTTCGCATACCTGTGGATCGGGATCGCTCAGGTAGAATCGCGCCTGGGTCATTTTCCCTTCTTCGATGAGGAACCAGGCAATTTCTTCATCCTCTTGGTTGAGATAGATACGGGTGTTTTCATGGATTTCAACCTTGGGTGGGATAAAATTATTCATTGTATAAACGTAAATATATAGTTGCGAAATTGGCTATTGGCGTCCGTTTTGTTTATTATTATCGCCTACCTGCACTTTTTCATAAATTTGAATATGCTCGGCAAAAGTGGAGATCGCCAGGTTGATCATCCTCAACTATGCACCCAACATCTCTTCGGGTTCGGAGCGCATGCTGGCCCTCTTGTTTGACATGAACAGTTTGTGGGAGGAATATGTGCTGGTTCAACTGAAAAAGGCGTGTCAGCATACGTCATACACGGTCACAGGGCAGGAAACGAAAGGTTTTTGGGCCAACATGACCCTGCGCCCGGATATTGTCATTTCCCAAAACGGACAGACGGAAATCATCATCGATACGAAATGGAAGCGAATCGAGGGGAATAAACCTTCGATCAATGACCTGCGTCAGATGTATGTTTACAATGATCATTGGGAATCGAAAATGGCTGTGCTCTTGTATCCCGGCGCTACGAATGATGCCAAACCTTTTTATCAGAAATTTCATTTTCCGGATCATTCGTGTGGGATTTTGAAAGTGGGGGTGGTTGATGGGGAAGGGAAGTTGGATGAGGGGATGGGGGAGAAATTAAAGGGGGAGTTGGGAATTCGGAGTGGGGAGTTTGAGAGTGAGTAATTTACGATCTACGATGTGCGATTTACGATTTGGGACATCCTGATGATGGGAATTGCGATTTGGGAGGGTAATTGAGAAGTAAGAACCAAGCGACACAGGAGCTCATGAGCACTGCTGGAAGCGGACACTGCGAATAATGCGTGGAACGGGAGATAGCGGATGGGTGAAAAGAGGATATTGGTATATATTCAACGTGGCGTGCGAAGGCCTGGAGGGCTAGACTCACGACAATTGCGAAGTAATTATAGACTTGCATGGTCAAAGGCCATCATGCGGCTTTTTCACGCCTTGGCTGGAAGATGTATGAAATGGGTGGATATTTGCGGATTTGGCGATTTGTGCTAACTTTGTTTTAACAGAACCTGGGAAGCATACCATAAGAACTGCTCCCGGGTCATTTTTTTATATAGCTATGGCAAATAAACCTGCAATAACCGTAGCGGACAAAATAGCCCTCCTTAAATAGAGAGGGATGCAGTTCAGAAATGAGGCGGATGCCCATCACTTTCTTCAATATATAAGTTACTATCGTTTAAAAGGCTATTGGTGGGATACCCAAACCGATAAAGTAAACCATACTTTTCAAGCGGGCACATTTTTCGAAGACATCATGGATCGGTACACCTTTGATCGTCATTTACGACTTATCTTATTTGATGCTATTGAGCGTATCGAAATTGCCCTGAGAACACAGATGGTTTATCATTTGTCGCATTTTCATGGACCGCTATGGTATCAGAATGCAAGTATTTTCTCTATTCCTGTCTTACATGCCAACAATCTTTCCAGCCTGATGCGGGAATTTGACTACAGTCAGGAAATTTTTATTCTTGACCATAAACGCCGCATTCCACATGACGATCCGGAAGCTTGGAAAATAATGGAAATAGCATCCATGGGAACCCTGTCCAAATTCTATAAACAACTTTGGCATAATCTACCGGCTAAATCGGCCATTGCAAATGCCATGGGTTTGAATTTACACAAAGAATTATCCAGTTGGCTCGAGGCAATAACGTATGTCCGGAACATTGTTGCGCATCATTCAAGGTTATATAGCAGGGATATGGTTAAAACACCTATTCTGGCCATCAGAAATCCTCAATCAGCATGGTTAGATCAGCCTCTACAAGAATCCCAAAGAAAAAAGGTGTTTTTAATCACATCGTGTATGGTATATCTCTGCAACAAAGTGACACCCGGGCACCAGATAAAAGTGAAAATAAAAGATCTAATCCGAAATACACCAACTATTCCCATCACGAAGTTGGGCTTTTCGAATAATTGGGAGCAACAAGCTTTGTGGAAATGACCCGCAAGTCTGATCAAAAAAAATAGAAAACCTGGGAACCAGTCTCAGGAATATTTTCAATTTTTTTTGCGGAAGCATAAAAATGAGCTCGGGATTGAGATTTTTCAAAAGTTGTCATAGCAAAAGGTTTTATTGGTAAAGAAGCCCGGATAAATTCACATAAACGGGAATGACGTTCACATTGAAGAATGTATTGTTACCGGTATTGATTTGATAAGTCTGTCCGGGAGGAAGTTGATTCACGAAATTTTGGTACACCTTTGTTTGACCGCTCTGGGCAACTTGGGTTATTTGATATCCGAAAGAGACGGTATGTTGGGTTAAATTCTTAAAAAAAATGATGTTTTCTGCATAACCGCTCAATTCCCAATAGCCATTTTCACATGACTGAAATCGATCCTGGCGAATTGTTAAAAGAGAAATTACCTGACCCTGATACAGCGAGCCAAATTGGTAATCAAACATATTGTAATTGGCCTGCGCAAGGACATCATAATACTGTAGTTCATTGCCTGAGCATTCGTTTCCCTGAGGTTCCGGCTTGCAGCTATAATTGCATGAACCATCATCATCTTTGGCATCGTCATCATAGTTACAGGCTAACGGGTCTGTGCACCCATCGCAATCATTGAATATGCAACAACCGGGGAGCACAAAGGCTAACAGGACGAAAAAGAAAAAAGAAGATTTCATAGTGAATTGTTTTTATGGTTATTGATTAAAATCATATTAGTTGGTGTCCGAAATTTATGTTTAAGGACAATTGTACCAGGCAGACCAGGTGCACCGCCAAAAGCTTCCTTGGTCCCATTTATTTACCCAGGTATATTGTCCGTTCGCTGGAGAATATTGCCAGTAATAAACGTAACCGCTGTAATATTCCTGGTACCATGTGAGCTGGCGACAATATTTGCTGTTGAAATAGAGACCTGTATAGGGATTGTATTCGGTTCTATAGGTGTTTTCGGTTAAAGATTGTCCACGAGAACCGTAAAATCTTCCAGTAGCCCACTGATTCTGAGCAAATGAATCCAGAGAAAAAAAGATGATGAATACGATTAATATTACTGGAGTCGGGAATTTCATGGATGTCGCTTTAGGAGATGGTGCATTCGTTTGGCTGTGATTGGTCCAGCCTTCATCAAATGTCCTACATGAATGAATTCGTTGATTCCCTGAATTCAGTGAAAATATTTTCCAATTTGGTGTATTTCCACTAAGGGTTTAAAGGGATAAACTAAGATTCATCCTTTTCATTTCCGCAAAGCTGCGTTCTAATCTTTTATCGCCTAGAAAATGTTTAAACCACCAAAAACCCTTTCTGCAGCGCCAGATAAATCAAATGGATACTGTTCTTCGCTTC
>JBGTLS010000687.1:0-5135 GCA_041744015.1 Cryomorpha sp.
GTAAACCTGGAAGTACTCAAAAACGAGTCCTTCACGTTCAATCCGGACGTAAACCTGAAGTACATAGTCCAAAAATCCGACAGGGGAAGCGAGCAGCCCGGAATGACATCCTGGTGTGGGCGAATACCTGGATATGGAATAGGCGATGGAGATATCAACATGGTCATTAAGGACGATGAACTGGTGGGGCATTTTGTCGCCGATGAAATCATCTACGGTCTGACTCCGCTGGGAGGTGGTATCCATGCCTTCTACATCATCAATTCAGCAGCTGTTGATACAGAAGAATGTGCCAAAGAGGAAGGTCGGAATTTGGATACCTATCCGGAAGGCGTCGATACCAAAGCCAAACCAGACGTTTTTCACCCTGATATGATCTCTGATGATTCCGAAGCCAAGGCTTCAGGGGATTGCCGGATTCGGGTTTTGGTTGCTTTTACACCTGCTGCAAGAACGCAGTTCACCAGTATTCTCGCCCAGATAAACAATTTGATCAATATTGCGAACGCCGCGTATAATTTTGGTGCTATCAGTTTCAATATTGAGCTGGCCACGGCCTACGAAACAAATTATACGGAATCCGGTAATCTCAGTACCGATCTGGGAAGATGGAGAGGTACATCTGGAAACGATGCGTTTATGAATGAGGTCCATACCAACCGGATACTTTGGCGCGCCGATCAATGTGCACTGATCGTAAACGGTGGCGGTGGAATTGCTTACTTATCTCTTGACTATGGCAATCAGTTTTCTATTACCGGAACCGGTAATTTCGGAGTATTTACTTTCCATCACGAACTCGGACACAATTTGTTGTGCACACACGATTTAATTAATACGGATGAACCAGGGACTGCCCCATATGCTGGCTGGGGTAATCCTCAGGGATGTTTCCGCACCATTATGGCCTATCCTGCTGCATGTGGAACAGGTTCCTGTACAAGGGTGAATATTTTTTCCCGGTCAGTGGGAACATACACCTGTGGGGGCACCAGTTATGTGATCGGGGGTTCCAATAACCGCAACCGGGACAGGCTTAATTTGTCAAGAAATTCGGTTATAAATCATGAGGTTTCTCCAAATGCTGCAACATATAGCGGTGCGTATGTCTGGCTGGCAGAATCTGCTGTACACATGGCGGCAAATAACAGTTTCACATATAACTCCGCCTCCAATCTTTTCGATATGCGCAGCGGTTCTGAAGGTAGTTTCCGGGCAACCGATTTTGTCGTTCTTGGGGAGGGATTTTGGGCGCGATCCGGAAGTTTTTTCGAGGCCTACCTCGACAATTGTCCAGCTTTGGTCGCGCCAGATCAGATGGGGGAAGATCAGCCTGGTCAGGAAGATCTGGCTGATATTGAGGATGCCGTTGATAAATCTGCTGAAGTGGAATCGGGTATGATTCACGATATCAACGTGTTTCCAAATCCATTTTCCCGTAACATGTTTGTGGAATTCCATATTCATGAGGCGCAAACCATCAGTCTGACTGTATATGACATGTTGGGCAAGGTGGTGATGCAACCGATGAGCAAGGTCGTTCACGTGGAAGGACTCCATCAGATTGAACTCCAAACATCCAGCCTGCCTAATGGGATTTACCTGGTTTCAGTGGAAGTCGATGGCGAAAAAACTGTTAAACGTGTTGTCAAAACCAATTGATGACCAAACAGTGATTAAAACTGTGATTTGAACAGACCCTCTCCAAATTTTGGGGAGGGTTTTTTTTTGATGTAGCGAAACATTATTCTTCCCGGTAGACTATTCCCAATGCTGAATTAAACCAAGTCAAATACGCCAATCATAGGATTTATCAGGATGTTGCTGCACATAAATCGATATGAGTTTTCTTAACAGCTTATTTTTTTTACAGTACCTATGCCTGGTCAATTCCGGCATGAATGACAGGATTGAAAGATTGCCTGTATAGAATTCTAACGCGTTCCATATGAATGTTGAAATCTGTAACACATAAGTCCGTATCATTATTATTAAAGCACAATCCCCCAGGCCATCATGGCGAGGGGGATTGTAAAAAGAATTCTTGCATCGAATCCTGGATGCCGCTTATTGGATAATCAACTTTTGCACATTGTGCGAACCACTCGCAATGTACTCCACGAAGTACATGCCGGGAGTAAGCTCGGTGGCTGTGAATTGCATCTCCACTTGATTGCCGCCCCCAGGAGGTGCCTTGCGCTGCGCCACCACTTGCCCCAGGCTGTTGCGTACAATCACTTCAGCACCTGTGTTATCGCCTTGATAAATGGCCCTAACAGTAAATTGACCTCCCGAAGGATTCGGAAATACTTCCAGGGTTTCGAGTACGTCATTTAAGACTGGCTCCTCGTCTTCATCTTGTGGCATGATGGCACCGTTGATAGTACACTGATCAATGTTAATGTACAGCTTGCTTCCAATGCCGGTGATGAAACCGGGATTGAGCGTAACGCTTGAACCGGCCTCATAGAATACATCGGTGAGGGATGAGGCCGACAAAGCCTGCGTGGAAGTGATGCTATTGCTTGCTATCCAACCCCTGCTTCCCGTTTGCGCTCCGCTCAGGGTATAGTTACCTGTACACCCAATGCTGAAATAGTGCTTCACGGTTTTTCCTGCAAAGGTGGCCTCCACCCTGTAGGTGCCAGAAGTTGCGCCGCTCATGGTTCTGGTGGGATAAAACGCATATCCCCATCGGTGGTATTCTGTTGCAGTGGTAGTCCATGTTTGCAGGAGGACATTGGTAGGACTATACATCCTTACCGAGAGCCCATCGCCGGTGTTGAAATCCCTGAGAAATACCCCCATTGTAACTGTTGACCCTGAATTGAAGTGGTTTCGAATGTGTACCGTTTCAGTGGCATCGTTGTTTTCCACATTGCTGCAAGTGGGGCTGCCAGGTACCGATGCCAGGGTCATTACACGATTCACCGCTTTGTCATAGAATGGTTTTTGATCAGCCCACCATGAGTTGCTTACCGTCGTATTGCATCCGTTGTTGGTCCACCAGGGTTCTACATATTTGCAATCATCAGCAGGCGTTAGACACGGCCTTACTTCAAAGTGAATATGAGGAGCGGTTGAATTGCCACTGCTCCCCACCTTGCCAAGGTATTGCCCCACTGACACGGATTGTCCTATTTCCAGATTGGCGACGGAGCCATTTTTCATATGTCCATAGATTGATATGGAGTTGTCAGGGTGGATAAGGGCCACAAAGTTACCGTAACCCGAAAATCCAGGATAGGTGCCCTGAATATGAGGTGCAGCACAGTTGCGGTCGAAGTTGCCGTCCTGAAAAGCGATGACCTGGCCTGTAGCTGCAGCAATCATGTCTACGGCTCCCTGCTTTAGCATGAGCCATTGGAAGGGAAATGGAAGGATGTCGGCTCCATTGTGACCATCGTAATTTCGCGCGGAGCTGCCTGTGGCGCACATCCAGTCTTTCTTTCCGTTGTCTTTCCCGGGAATCAGGTCAGCGTAATTGCCGGTGATGTAGTAGTCGCCTACCCCGTATATCGATGCGTATTGAGCCGACATACGCAGCGGCCATTGAAATGTACCGATACTTTTTGAGCTGATATCCCGCGGGGCGAGCCGGCCTTCGGCTTCAAGCATTGCGACGTTTGCTACCAGAAGTGGCAACATATCACGTTCGTAGTCTTCTTCTGTCGTACAGATGACAGGTGTATTTGCTATGAATGGATCATGCACTGCATCGTGGGTGTGACCCTCGTGATCGTGGTCGTGCAGTTGGCGTCCTGTATGCTCCTGTGCGGAAGCTATACATGCGCCCACGCAGCATAGCACAGAGATAATCCACTTCGTTTGAATAATCTTTTCCATGATTTGTCGAATTAGATTATTATTTCTTGGTTTCAATGCTTTCAAATCGCTCTTTGAAAATTTCGTTTTCAGCAGCGAGGCGATCGCTCTCCGCTTTGAGTTCGAGGATGTAGAGCGTCAATTCTTCAACTTTTTCGAGCGTTAGGCGCTGCATTTCGCCCAGGTCCATGCTCGCAGCGCTTTCCATTTCGTGGGCTGATGGTATACCGGGCAGGTGTTTCTCGGTTTTGATATAGCTCGCCAGGTCATTCAGACTCATAAGCTCGTACGCTTCATCAAACACGTAGTCGGGCCAGTTCGCAAAAGCAAGTACACGTACCTGAGTGGCCAGGATTTGTCCGTTAACAGAGAGGAGTGCAGTCGAGTTGGGGCTGGCACCAATGCCCACATTGCCATTGGCATTGATGGTCAATCGGCTGGTATTGCCTGTACGTAAAGCCAATTCACCGGTAACCGCCTGCAAGTGGAAGTTGTCGCCCGAAGAGGAGATTCTGCCGATCTGTGTACCTGCTTTGGAGAATTGCAACCTTGACTCTGAAGTAAAGGTGCCGCTGGTATTTCCGGGATTTTCAAGGGTGAGCAAGGAAGAACCCGTGAATATACTTGGCGAACCGGTAATAGTGGCTGTACTTGAACTGGAGGAAATACTCGATGGTGCCAATTGGGATCCATTCCAGCGGGGGACATTGCTTAAATTCAGGTCTGTGGATATTTTTGGGTCACTCTCTGTTGATATGTACCCGGCAGCGGCATGGTTGCCCCATGTGAAAGCCTGGTTCCACTGAGAGCTGTTGCCACCCTGTGCGCTTACTGTTCCCAAAAAGGTCGAATTGCCCGTCAGGGCATTCATGCTCCATCCCGGGCTGCCATTGGCTATGCGAAATTCAAAATCACTGTTGCCAAAAAAGATGCCTGCATTGGGTGCAGTAGCTGAGCGGGCCGCCCAGGTTCCGGCAGGGACACGAACGGTGAATCCGGGAGCAAATTGCAGATCGTTGCGCAACTGTCCATTGTTGGCATTGATACTCCATACGGCATTGGCGCTACCGTTGCGGAAGTCGTAGGCCACATCGGTGGAGTTGAAGAATAGCCCATAGTTCTGATTTTGCGTAAAGCGAAATGCATACTGGTTGGGGCCGATGTTGATGGTTTGAGCGCTAAGCTGGCTGCACATCATAAGGGTTAGGAGCATAAGGCCTGCTCCGATGCCTGACATTTTGAAAATAGTTGTTTTCATCATTAATTGGTTAATGGCTTTAAGGCCGGTTATAAAACCAAAAGTATCAGAA
>JBGTLS010000688.1:0-5390 GCA_041744015.1 Cryomorpha sp.
ATACATTATTCTCAGCAAATGGTAAAGATTTTGCGCGATTGGATTTGCTACGGGTCGTGAACCCCCTCGTATAAATTAAACATCTTGGAAATGTGAAACTTAAATACATCAAAGGACTTTATGTCATTGATGCAGCCGACACCACAATATTTAGTAGCGCAATCACACTCGATTTTATCCCACAAAAAAACCGCCACATTCTCATGTAGCGGTTCTTATTTTTAGAAACCTAGTTGTTCTGAGCCCTGGTGTCGTTTTTCACCAAAGTCATCTCATCAATGAGGTGTTTGGCTCCGGCCATCACATCGATCGTCCAAAGCACGTAACGGATATCAACGGAAATGGTGCGCTGAATCGCTTTTTCAAAATGGATATCGCCACTCATGGCTTCCCAGTTACCGTCAAAAGCAAGTCCGACGAGTTCGCCCTTCCCATTGATCACCGGACTGCCGGAATTACCACCCGTGATGTCATTGCTGCTGATGAAATTTACCCGAAGGTTGCCATCCTTGTCGGCGTATTGTCCGTAATTTCGTGCTTCGTGAAGCTGCTTCAGTTTGGCCGGAACGTGAAATTCTTCATTCGTGGTATCTTCTTTTTGAATAATTCCGTCCATTGTGGTGTAGTGGTTGAAAGTCACACCATCTTTTGGTTGGTAACTGCCCACAGTCCCAAAGGAAGCCCTCATAGTGGAATTGGCATCCGGATAAAATTCCTTTTCCGGCATCATTTCGCGCAAGCCAGCCTGAAACAGTCTGTTGCCTTTGGCCAACATCTCATTGGCTTCTGCATTGGCAGCAGCCTGACCGCGGTAGATACCAAACAAATCCGATGCGATGATGCGCAATGGATCTTTGTCAAACGTTTTTTGATTCGGATTTTCGATGAAGGCGTTGAGCTTTGCCTTATCGGCAAAAATGCTTTTGGCATACGTCTTATCTGCATATTTTTCCCACTTGCCGGTCATTTTTGTTCCAGCGTCGCGCATGTAAGCCGGTTGCTGATCCTGGGGCACATTTTTGCTGTATAGCTCACTGGTCACGGCAAAGAGTTTTTTGTCGGTCGGGATATTTACCCCTTCGTAAAAATCTGCCGCAGCAAGTTTCAGGTTGTCTTTCATTTCTTCTTTTTCAGGGCCGTCTTCCATCGCCATGTAGGCTTCCAGTTGGTTTGACATGCGATAAGTGAAGAGCACAATGTCGGCACCCACCAGGCCACCTTCCAGTACATACGTACCACCAATTACCGTATTGTCTTTGAGTTCATATCCTCTTTTGATCATGCTGAGGGCTTCGCCGTATTTTTCTTTTCGCGCTGCATCTGCTTCTGCCCATTTCTGGAAATCGGCTTCCAATTGTTCCTTCGTGGCCTGCACATTGAGTTGTTTCAATTGTTCTGACTGGCCGATGAAATACTTCCAGTAATTGGCAATTTGCGCAAATTTGGAAGCGTACATCAACCTTACTTTATCGTCTTTCATGTCTTCACGAAGAACATTGAGTTTGGCATCTCTGATTTCGACAATCGTCGGATTTTTCTTATCCAGCGCCTGGGCAATACCAAAAGAGCTGAGGTAGCGATCTGTGCTTCCAGGATATCCAAACGTCATCGTAAAATCCCCATCTTCAACACCATTGAGTGATACAGGCAGGTGGTGTTTCGGCTTCAAAGGCACATTTTCGGTGCTGTATTCTGCTGGTTTTCCGTCAGGGCCGGCATACACACGAAACAATGAAAAATCACCGGTATGACGGGGCCACATCCAGTTATCTGTATCTCCGCCGTATTTCCCAACCGACTCGGGTGGGGTACCCACCAGGCGCACGTCGCGAAAAATTTCATAGACGAAAAGATAAAATTCGTTTCCAGCATAGAAACTGCTGACTTCAGCTTCGTAATGGGTATCTTTTTCAGCTTCGGCAGCGATAGCCATACGCACTTCGGCGATTTTTTTATTTCGTTCTGCTTCGGAAGTGATGCCCTCTACGGCCGATAAAACCTGTGCGGTGACATCTTCCATGCGTACGAGGAAGGATACGAAAAGACCATCATTGGGCAATTCATCCTGATACGATCCCGCCCAAAATCCATTGGTCAGATAATCTTTTTCCACCGTGCTGTTTGTGCGAATCGCATCGTAACCGCAGTGGTGGTTGGTGAGCATTAATCCATTGGCTGAAATGATTTCACCAGTACAAAAACCACCCATCGAAACGATGGCATCTTTAAGACTGGCGTTATTCACGCTGTAAATTTCTTCCGGGGTCAATTGTAGCCCCATTTTTTGAAGATCCCGCTGATTCAGTCTCTGAATGAGCATGGGTAGCCACATTCCTTCATCAGCATTCACGGGCGCAATGGCCGTCAGAAATAAAATTACCGACAGGATTAAAATTCTTTTCATAAGTGTTGGGTTGAGTTCAATTTGGGCAAAAGTAAGGATTCAGAACCGAAAATTCAGGCTACCAGTACCTGAAGGTATAAGTGGTTATATAGATGTACTGTTGGATATCGTCACGACGCAGTTCAGCTTTCAACATCATATTGCTGCCTTCGTAAACGTATTCCTTTCGATACTTTAATTCCTCATTTTCATAACGCTCTTCGGAGAGTAGATTGCCTACCTCATCGTAGCTGTATTTCAGGGAGTATTGATCTTTTGCAGAATTGACTTCCTTTACGGATAGCCAGCCATGATCTTCATAGGTGTATTTCTCTTCGTAGCGATCACTGCTCATTACAAATGAACGAATGTACTGCGTGAGGTAGTCATTATCATCAAAGTATCTGATTTCCTTTTGGTAAGGTCTGCCTCCCGCGTTGTACAAGGTGGAATGAAGTTGCTTTTCATACCGTTGGTGACTGATCTTTTCTGTGGAAATTTCGGTGGTCTCACCAGACCAGTTGGCAGAGGTTAAGCGACCCGCCTTTTGAGGTCGACCGTAAATTCTGCTCAGTGGCAAACCTTTGCCATCATAGGCGTAACAATAGCTGAACATCCCGGCCGCATCATTTTTGATTTCGCAACTCAGCCGTTCTCCGACATATTGATAAATGGTCACGGCGGTGTCCTGCAAATTGTGGTTAATGAGCGCCTGCATCTGCAGATTTCCATCCGGATAAAACTGATAAACCACACTTTCATTGGTCTTTCTGATCCGGTCTCCATCTTTTTTCGATTCCTGAATGGTCCTAATTTCTTTGATTTTATTTCGGGCAATGAAGGAAGGTTCAAATTTTTGCGCGTGGGTAAAGTCATTGCCGTAAGGCTGGTGAAGAATCTGAGCAAACAGAGATGATACCGTACTTAAACAGACAAACAACGCTATGAGATGTTTCAAGCCGGGTCGTAAATTTTTTGCAATTCCTGAATGACCTGAGGAACTTCGTACAACGGTTCCTGACAGGCAAAATTCCGACAAATGTATACGGCTGTGCGGTCTTTTGAAAATCTGTTGTGAAAGATTGGAAGATTATTGTTTTCGGGGCTTACTGCAAAAGTGCATAGCGGAAAATATTGAGCTCGGATTTGCTTTTCGATTTTCGCAGCATCCTTTCCGGAAATGGTGATTTCCAGGTTTCCCAGAGCGTGTTTGAGATGCAAATCGGCCCACAATCCATACCCGGCGCCGTAACTTGTAAGGGCCTCCTGCACCGCACGGAGCAAACGGGAAGCCTTTTCACGAAAGTGAGAAAGGTCAAAATAAGCCGCCAGCGTATTGAGATTGTGCGCCATCACGGCATTGGAGGAAGGGATGACATTGTCGCTCAGCTCGACCGGACGGGAAACCAGCTCTTCCTGATCCGATGAGGTGAAAAAGAAAAGACCTTTTTCTTCATCGTAGAAATGATCGAGCGTGTAGAGCGTCAATGCTTTGGCTTTTTCGAGCCAGGAAATATTGTAATCGGCCTGATAGAGTTTCAGGTAAGCATCGATGAGCCAGGCGTAATCTTCCAAAAATCCATTGATTTTGGCAACGCCATTTTTCCAGGTTCTGTAGAGTCCTACTGAGTCGTGGTTGGTCATTTCTCTTTCGAGAAAAGTCACGATTGACCGGGCTTCTTTCAAATCGTCAATATCATCGGTGTAGTGATAAGCGGCCGCAAATCCACTGGCCAACATCGCGTTCCATCCGCAAAGGCATTTGTCGTCGAGTTGCGGTCGGATTCGGTTTGCACGTTCATTTAGCAAACCGTTGTTCACTTCATTCCAATCGTGAATAATTTCTGTTTCTGATCTACCTTCTTCTTTCGCCATTTCGCGAAAGCCGGATTTCCTGACCGGGATAATCCGATCTTCCCACAGGCCATTTTCGTCGGTGTGATAAAATCTTTCGAATCCATCCTTGTTAATCGGATCCGAAAATTCGGTGGGCCATGTATAAAAAAGTCCTTCCACACCTTCGCTGTCGGCATCGATCGCACTAAAATATCCACCGCTTTCGTGCCGCATTTCACGTTTTAGCCAGGATTTGATACCCGCGGCGATTTCGAGGTATTCCACTTTGCCGAAAGCTTTGTACGCTTCCGCGTAAAGGGGCAGAAGTTGTGCGTTGTCATAAAGCATTTTTTCAAAATGAGGAATTTTCCATTCCACATCGGTGGCGTACCGGGCAAATCCTCCGCCTATCTGATCGTAAATTCCACCGCGACACATTTTGTCGAGGGTGAGCTCCACATGCCGCAATACTTCTTCGTCTTTGCGGATGATCCCATAGTGCAGCAGGAAACTGTAATTGACAGGAAGGGGAAATTTGGGTGCTTTGTCTGGTCCTCCGAGACGGTTGTCAAACATGATTTTCCATTCACTTACACTTCGATCCAGGTTAGAGTAATCAAATGAAACCGAACCATTTTCAGGGATGACGCCGGACACCCGCATCCCGGCAACAAGTTTTTCTCCGTATTCAATTAAAGCTTCGGGTTTGGTTTCCCAGAGATTGGCGAGTTGTTCCAGAACGCTGGTCCATTGTTCTTTTGGGAAATAGGTGCCTCCGTAGACCGGTTTTCCATCAGGAGTGGTGAAACAATTCAATGGCCAGCCACCCTGCCTGGTCATCAGCTGAACGGCTTCCATATACACGTGGTCCACATCAGGACGCTCTTCCCGATCAACCTTCATGCAAACGAAATGACTGTTCATTATTTCGGCGACAGCCTCATCTTCAAAACACTCGTGTTCCATCACATGGCACCAGTGGCAGGCGGCATACCCGACACTGACGAGCAGAAGTTTGTTCTCATCCTGCGCTTTTTTGCGGGCTTCGGCTCCCCATGGCATCCAATGCACTGGATTGTGGGCGTGTTGCAATAGATACGGACTGCTTTCGTTGACCAGGCTGTTGGTATGATGTTGGCTTTTTTCCATGGTGACCGAATTTTTTGCCGGG
>JBGTLS010000689.1:0-7996 GCA_041744015.1 Cryomorpha sp.
GGTAATGAAAGCAATAACACATGCAGTGGTAATCCAGATAAACTGCTTTCCATACTCCTGTGAAGTATCGAAAATCGAATTGTAGTCCGGGTTGTAACTGGCCGAATAGATGTTGAACCAACCCATGATCAACAAAGCGAGATAAATGACCACTGAAAACCAGTCCAGATTTTGAACAATATTGCCTTTCCTGCTCACAGCGCGGGTTTTATCAGGTTGGTTTTTATCATACGATCCTCTATATGCGGCCGGGTGATGGTGTCAGTGAGATATTGTTCCATCATTAAACTGGTGATTGGCGCAGCCCAGGTCGATCCAAATCCCACGTTTTCAACGTACACGGCCATGGCGATTTTTGGATTGTCTTTGGGTGCAAAAGCAATAAAAATGGAATGGTCTTTCCCATGGGGATTTTCAGCGGTCCCCGTTTTTCCGCACACTTCAATATCCGGACTAAATCGAACCCCCCTTCCCGTGCCTCCTTCAATTACCCGGTACATACCATCTACCACTTTTTCAAAGTGTTCAGAGTCAATACCTGTATAATGTTTCGTTGTATACGTGGTGTCTGAAATCGGCTCCCCATCTATTTCCCGGATATAATGAGGTGTATAATACCATCCCCGGTTGGCAATGACGGTTACGAAATTCGCCATTTGAACGGGAGTTACACCAAGCTCACCCTGACCTATAGCCAGCGAAAGGATGGTGTGACCATTCCAACGGTTTTTCCCATACACTTTGTCGTAATATGCGCTTTGAGGCACCAATCCTTTTACTTCGGCAGTTAAATCCACATTGAGTCTCGAACCCAACCCGAATTTGGTGATGTAATTACGCCATACATCATAACCCTCGGAAGTAGTAGGATACTTATTGAGAATGCGTTTAAAGACGTTGCTGTAGTAGGCATTACAACTGGTGGAAATAGAATAAGACAGGTCTACAGGCGATGAGTGGGGGTGGCATTTCGGGCGGATTCGGCCTCCGAACAGATAACCACCGTGACAGCTGAACTGGGTATGTTCATCTATTACACCTTCCTGAAGACCAATGAGGGCCTGCAAAAGTTTGAATGTCGATCCGGGTGGATATTGCGCCATTAATGATCGGTTGAAAAGAGGTTTCAGCGTGTCTGCATTCAGCGCTGCATAATTGGGGCCTCGTACACGGCCCACGAGCAGGTTGGGGTCATAGCCGGGATTGGTCACCATACAGAGTATTTCACCAGTGGATGGTTCAATTGCCACAATGCTGCCGCGCTTGCCCTGCATGAGAATTTCGCCGTATTTCTGCAGTTCCAGGTCTATGGTGCTCGTCAGATTCTTGCCCGCTTCGGCCAGGGTGTCAAATTTTCCGTCCGCAAATGATCCCTTGATATTGTTGTGCACATCCACCAGCACAAATCGTTTTCCCCTGCGCCCACGTAAGGATTCTTCGTAAATGCTTTCCACCCCATTGGCACCAATATAATCTCCGGGTTTGTAGTAGGGGTTTGCTTCTATGTTTCTCGGAGTGGCCTCACTCACATAACCCACGCTGTGGGCAGCGACCGATTCCGGATAATATCTGAGGGTTCTCGGTTGCCCGTAAAAACCCTGAAAGCGGTGAATATTTTCTGCAATCCGAACATAATCGCTGGCGGGAATTTGTTTTTCAAATACCGTGGGTTTATAGCGACTGTAAGTTCTGGCAGCGTTAATTCGAATTCTGTATTGGGTGGTGTCAATACCCAGTAATGCACACAGTGCCAGGGTATCAATGTCTTTGACATCCTTCGGAATTACCATTAGATCGTATACCGCGGTATTGGCCACGACGATTTTTCCCGTGCGGTCAAAAATTAATCCGCGAGAAGGAAACTCAGTGATGATTCTTTCTGAAGCATTGGCTCCCATTATTTTCCACTGGTCGTCTATTACCTGCAGGTAAAAGAGGCGGAGCAAGAACAGAACACCGACCGTGAGAAAGATGAGAATTATGACGAATTTCCTGTCGCTGACATTCATAGGTAGCTGGTGGTCCTTCTGGAAAAGAAAAGATACTGACAGAGTAATACCAAAATAAAGGTGAATCCACCGCTCAAAAATACCCGCAGTAAAGTGGTGAAAAAACCATTAAAGGAATACACCTCAAGGAAAAACAGCCAGGTATGGTGGATGAATATTAACACCATCGAATATTTTAAAAACCATGACATACCCATATCACTCAAAGTAGGTCGTTGACCAAATTCATATCCATCCCGTGGGGCAATGGCTCGTAGCAGCAAAGGTCTCGTAAAAGCCAGCAATACGCAGGCAGATGCATGGATTCCGAGCGTGTTTGTAAACATATCAACGGCAAGACCACATACGAGTCCAATGAGTAGTTCAGCCCATTGTGGCAAAGCGATGGGCAACATTAAAAGAAATAATACATAGAGATACGGAATGGCCATACCCTGCCAGAGATTCACATCGTTCAGAATAAGTCCCTGGAGAAGCACCAGAACAATGAACCGACCAATATTTCCGGCAACGTCATTGAACATTTGTCACTGTTTTGCTTTCTATCAACTCCTGTTCTGATCTCAAAAGATTGTCCACCACATATACATAACGCAACTGACCAAAATCATTGTTGAGCAAGACTTTTATTTGGTGAAAATTGCTACCGTCTTTTTGTTCAACCTGAGCTACAGTTCCGATGTGGATGCCGCGCGGATATATGCCTGAGGCACTTCGGGTAACGAGGGTGTCGCCTTGGCGCACGTCTACGTGACCCGGAATATCATTGAGCATGGCATACCGGTGATCTTTTCCGTCCCAGCGCAGGAGCCCAAAACTACCAGTGCGTTCTAATTCTGCACTGGCAGTAAAACCCAGATTTATAATTGGAATTACCGTACTGAAATGCTCGGATGCGTCCTTTACGACTCCCACCAACCCATTTGTATTAATCACACCCATTCCGGGCGCCAGGCCTTCCTGACGGCCTTTGTTGATGGTGAGGTAATTCAGCTGTTTATTGATGGAGCTATTGATAACCTGTGCAGACTTGTAGCGGTATTTGCGTTCCCGCAAAGTATCATTAATCATCACAAAGTGATCATTTACATTCACAAACGTTCCTGTAAGCATATTTCTCAACTCTTCATTTTCAGCCGAAAGTTCATCGTTTACACGTTGAAGTTCAATATAAACCGACAAATTGCTTTTGTATGTGAGCAATGTACCAACTACGCGATTTGATGAGTTTACAAAACTCGCTTCGTGGAAAGTGTTGTTTCTGAAAATTAGCCAGAAGCACATAACCTGTAAGACCAGGAAAAAAAGGAAAATGTGGTATTTAACCAGAAATTGGATAAAATTCCGCATTATGGAGTTTTAGTTCTATGGGTTTATTCGCGCATCAGGAATTGAAATCTGCCAATATTCTTCAACGCAATCCCGGTTCCCCGGGCCACAGCCCGAAGCGGATCTTCTGCAATGTGCACAGGCAATTTTGTTTTCATGGAAATGCGTTTGTCCAATCCGCGCAACATGGATCCACCTCCGGCAAGGTAAATTCCGGTCCGGTAAATATCGGCGGAAAGCTCAGGTGGAGTTTGCTCCAAAGCGCTCAGAATGGCTTCTTCAATTTTCGAAATAGACTTGTCAAGGGCATGGGCAATCTCCTGATAAGAAACGTGAATCTCTTTCGGAATTCCTGTCATCAGGTCACGTCCTCTTACAGCGAAATCTTCTGGTGGATCATCGAGTTCCGGAAGCGCCGCGCCCACTTCGATTTTGATTTGTTCTGCGGTTCGTTCGCCTACGAGGATGTTGTGCTGACGTCGCATATATTCTTCGATGTCGCTGGTAAATTCATCTCCGGCCACGCGAATGTTTTTGTCGCAAACAATACCACCAAGGGCGATTACGGCGATTTCGCTCGTTCCACCACCTATGTCGATGATCATGTTTCCCATGGGTTCTTCCACATCGATACCAATCCCGATGGCAGCTGCCATGGGTTCGTGGATGAGGTAAACATCCTTGGCGCCAGCGTGTTCCGCAGAGTCACGTACTGCCCGTTTTTCCACTTCTGTGATTCCGGAGGGAATGCAGATGACCATGCGAAGGGAGGGTGTAAAAAACGTTCTGCCCGGTTTGATCATTTTGATCATTCCGCGGATCATCGCTTCAGCCGCCTGAAAATCAGCGATCACTCCGTCTTTCAACGGCCTTATCGTTTTGATGTTTTCATGGGTTTTTCCGTGCATCTGCTGGGCCATTCGGCCTATAGCGATGATTTTATCCGTAGTCCGGTCTTTTGCAACGATGGATGGTTCATCCACAACAACTTTGTCGTTGTAAATGATCAGTGTATTCGCGGTGCCAAGATCGATGGCAATTTCCTGGGTAAAAAAGTTAAAGAGGCCCATTATAAATTTTCAGTGCAAAATTAGTGCTTAAAGTGTCTTGTACCTGTAAATACCATTGCGATGCCATTTTCGTTACAGTACTTTAACGAAAGTTCATCTTTTATCGAACCGCCGGGTTGAATCACGGCTCCGATGCCAGCTTTATGAGCGATCTCCACACAATCGGGAAAGGGAAAGAAAGCATCCGAAGCCATAACAGCCCCGCGTAAATCGAGATTAAACGTTTTTGCTTTTTCAATAGCCTGTGTCAATGCGTCGACCCTGGAAGTCTGACCCGTTCCACTGGCTATCAACTGCAGGTTTTTAGCGAGTACAATGGTATTTGATTTGGTGTGTTTGCAAATTTTCGAGGCAAATTCCAGATCCGAAATTTCTCTTTCATCAGGCACCGTCGATGTCACATAATCAAACTGACCGCTGTGATCGGTCACTTCATCACGCTCCTGCCAAAGAATCCCATTCAAAGCAGAGCGAAGTACCACTGATGGCCATTCGACCGGGTGCTGCTTCAGGATAATTCTGTTCTTTTTGGTTTTCAATATTTCCAGCGCTCTGTCGTCAAAGGCCGGGGCAATCACCACCTCACAGAAAAGTTTGTTTATTTCTTCGGCTGTAGCCAAATCAACAGGTGAATTGCAAATCAATACGCCACCGAAAGCCGATTGAGGATCTGACTCCAAAGCTGAGATATATGCTTCCAGCAGGGTATGTCGGGTGGACAATCCGCAGGCACTGTTGTGTTTTAGTATCGCAAATGTGGGAGGTTCTTTTTTGAATTCTTCCATCAGATGCACCGCTGCATCAATATCAAGCAGATTGTTGTACGAAAGTTCTTTTCCGTGAAACTGATCAAAAACATCATCAAAATTCCCATAGTAACGGGCCCTTTGATGTGGATTTTCGCCATAGCGAAGATTTTCAAATTCAGACGCACTCACTTTTAGCGAAGGCGCGTCGAAATCCTGGCTGAAATACCCGTAAATCGTGGCATCGTAGTGAGAACTGATATCAAAAGCAGCGGCGGCCATTTTTTTTCTGTCGGCAAGGCTCGTTTCTCCATTTTGCTCTTCGAGAATGTGAAGCAAATCCGGGTAATATTCCATTCCTGGAATAATCACCACGTCCTGAAAGTTTTTAGCAGCAGCCCGAATCAGGGAAATGCCACCAATGTCAATTTTTTCGACGATATCTTCATCAGAAGCTCCTGACATCAGCGTTTCCGCAAATGGATATAAATCAACCACCACAAGATCAATCGGCGGGATTTCGTACGATTCGAGTTGGGCGACATCTTCTTCCATTTCACGACGCCCGAGAATGCCACCGAAAATTTTTGGATGCAATGTCTTCACCCGGCCGCCGAGGATGCTCGGATAATTGGTGAGATCTTCGACAGGCACCACGGGAATATCCAAACTTTGGATAAACTTTTCGGTACCACCGGTACTGTATAGAGTTACATCTAACGCGTGCAGTTTCCGTATAATGGGCTCTAAATGATCCTTGTGAAATACAGAAATAAGCGCAGATTTTATACGTGTCAAATCTATTCGTTTAAGGAGGAGAGAATATTCACAATGTTAACAAGAAAAATTGGTTAAAAGTCGC
The DNA here is from genome assembly GCA_041744015.1 of Cryomorpha sp. Classification (GTDB taxonomy): domain Bacteria; phylum Bacteroidota; class Bacteroidia; order Flavobacteriales_D; family Cryomorphaceae; genus JBBQZU01. The sequence goes on from JBGTLS010000689.1 coordinate 6,017, forward strand.
ATTTGACGGGCTCATTCTTGATGGTGTTGAAAAATACGACAGAGTGTTGATAACAGTCGACAAACTATTTTTTACACAGGCGGTAAAGAGAATCGTGTAATCAGGGCTACATTTGGGATTTCAATGAAGTTTCAGATCCATGTTTAAGCTCTCTGTATTCTTCAGACTTGTAGTCGAAGGGTCGTTGTTTGCGTTGAATGCGTTGCGAACCAACAAGCTGCGCACATTTCTTTCGCTGCTGGGAATTACCATTGGTATTTTCGCCATCATATCCGTTTTCACGTTGGTCGACAGCATGGAGCGAAGTATTCGCAGTTCTTTTTCCACCTTGGGTGAAGATGCCATTTTCATTGAGCAGATGCCCTGGGGACCGGAACCCGACGATAAGGAATACGCCTGGTGGAAATACATGCAACGACCTCCTGTTACTTTTACCGAGGCATCCAAAATGCGCGAGCGGATGACCACTGCACGGGCTGTGACATTTTTTGCCTCTGCAAGAAGAACTTTGGAATATGGAAGAAACAGCGCTGAAGGAGTCGATGTCGTGGCCGCATCCTCTGGTTTCGAAAACTTCATTTCTGTTACCATCGGAAAAGGTCGTATGTTTTCCAATTCCGAACTCGATGGGAATGCACGGGTTTGTCTGCTGGGTTATGAAGTTGCATCCCGACTTTTTGGAATGGAAGAGCCTTTGGGCAAGACCATAAAAATCGGTGGATTCCGTGCGACTGTAATTGGCGTTTTGAAGAAAGAAGGGCAGAGCATTATGGGCAGCGGCACCGATGAATGGACAATTATTCCTGTTGCTTTTGCGCGAAGTATATTGAATGTTAACGAATCGAATACACAACTGGCCATGAAACCGAAACCGATGGTTTCCTTCAAAGCCATGGAAGACGAAGCACTCGTTACCATGCGGAGCATTCGCATGTTGCGCCCGGGAGAAGAAAAGAATTTCGCCCTGAACAAGTCGAGTATGGTGAGCAACCTTCTCGATCAGTCATTCGCATTTTTAAATGTGGCAGGATTAATTATCGGTGGATTTTCCATCCTCGTAGGAGGATTTAGCATCGCCAATATCATGTTTGTATCTGTGCGCGAAAGAACCGGAATAATCGGAATTCAAAAGGCTCTCGGGGCCAAAAGAGGTTTTATACTCTTTCAGTTTCTCTTTGAATCGGTGATGTTGTGTTTGATTGGGGGAGCCATCGGTCTCATTATCATTTTTATCATCACACTTTTCGTGAGTGGCGCCACCGGTTTTGAACTGGTTCTGTCTCTGGAAAACGTACTCATTGGTCTGGGCTTTTCCGTCTCGATTGGTTTGATTTCCGGCATCGTGCCGGCGTTGATGGCGGCCCGTATGGAGCCTGTTGACGCAATCAGGGCTACAGGCTAAAGGCTACACCAACTGAAATCGCCCATTGATCCGTTCGCGATGATCTTGTATCGTATCTAAAACTACCGTCGGTATTAATTACCACAGTTTCGGGATCGACGTAAGTTGCCCGACTACCTGCTTGCGTATCAAATCTTGCCTCCACAAAAATTCCGGGTGTGAGCTCGTATTTCGCACCGATGGCGTAACCTGCCAGAAACGTAAAATCGCGTTCCAGCAAATCACCAGAACCCTGATTGACATTGTCGAGCTCCAGCGAAGATCGGATACTGAAATTGCGGACTCCGGCGAAAACTTCCCCGTAAGGTCGAAATCTCCCGTTGAAGGGTCGCAACCGGCCGTGAATTTGATAGGTATATGCATTTCCATTCACTTCCAGATTTCCCGGATTGCGCAGCCCGGTTATGTTGTTGTTGATATCAACAGGTTGACTGGAACGACCCATGCGGTTCCAAACGAATCCTCCGCCAATTTCAAATGGGAGGTTGAGCATGGGGATTGACAAGGCAGCATTCACACCAAAAGGTAGTCCATCGTAATTGTCTGCAAATTCGCCTTTGGGAACCGCTACCTGCAAT